>VXTA01000009.1:0-671 GCA_009837685.1 Chloroflexota bacterium
TTATCGGACCGACCCCGCCGGGTACCGGCGTTATCGCCGAGGCCTTCTCTTTGACCGCAGGATAGTCGACATCACCGGTCAATCTGAACCCACTTCGTCTCGAGGAATCCGGAACCCGCGAAACGCCGACATCAATCACTACCGCGCCTTCCTTAACCATGTCCACCGTGACCGTGTCAGGCACTCCCGCTGCGGCAACCAGTATGTCCGCACGGAGCGTGTGTGACGCCACGTTCTGAGTTCCAGTGTGGCACATTGTCACTGTGGCATTCGCACCTCGGCCTCGCTGTGAAAGGAGCAATGCCAACGGTCTCCCTACCAGCGTGCTTCTTCCGACGATTACGACATCGGATCCGTTTACTTCGATGCCCTCCTCAATCAACATCCGTTGCACTCCTAATGGAGTCGCTGGAACGAAGCGCGGCTTACCCAACGACAGCAGACCAGCGTTCTGCGAATGAAGCCCATCGACATCCTTCAGCGGGTCCAAACCATTGATGATGTTGTCGGCATCAATATGATCCGGCAAAGGCAACTGCACCAAGATGCCGTGATAACGGTCATCGTTATTCAACTCGTCAACGATCCCCACCAATTCTCCGGCGTCGATGTCGGCCGAGATGTTCAGAGTATCGGTGACGATGCCGACCTCCACACACGCTTGTTCCTTT
>VXTA01000009.1:681-5065 GCA_009837685.1 Chloroflexota bacterium
CGCTCCTTTCGCCTGACATACGATCGCGAAGCTGGATCTTCTCCCACGAGAATTACTGCCAGACCGGGCGCGAACCCATTCGCGTCTTTGAAAGCGGTTACTTTATCAGCGACCTCCGCGTGGACGGTCTTGGCGATTTCGTTACCGCTGATGGTGCGCGCTGTCATGGGTTGGATTTTCCAAAGCTCGAAAATGTGCTGGTTTTACAATTTCAGTCGCGAATGGGACTTTGTCGATGCGCCATTCAGCACCAAAAGGCGAACCAAAAACCATGATATACACGGGTGTCGATCTGATCGAAATCGGTCGCATCGCGACGGTGCGGGATCGCTACCCAGTTCGCTTCTTAAACAAGGTCTACACACCTGGCGAACGGCTCTACGCCCGCAATCGTGCCCCACAGCTAGCCAGCCGTTTCGCGGCCAAAGAAGCCGTCATGAAGGCTCTCGGCACTGGCGTCCGAGGAATCCCTTGGAAGTCCATCGAAGTGACGCGTAAGCGCGGCGGGCCACCCGAAATCACCCTACATGGTCAAGCACAGGCAAGAGCCGAAAAGATGGGTGTCACGCGCATCGCGCTGAGCTTGACGCATTCCAAAGAGTTCGCGGTTGCTTCAGTGGTCCTTGAAGCGCGCAACGACGCTTGGAAGCCGTAGACAACTCACCATGACGCCAAGCCGAAAAGTCGTCACCGCTGCGGAGATGCAATCCATCGAGCAACGATGGTTTGATTCGGGCGAGATCACGCTTGAAGGCATGATGGACAAAGTGGGACGAGCGATCGCCGACTGGGTTCTGGCAGACCTGGGTCCTGACGCAGGCGGGAAAAACGTTTTGGCTTTAGTCGGTAAAGGCAACAACGGCGGAGATGCCTTGGTTGCTGGCAAATACTTACTCAAAGCCGGTGTGCGAGCGAGCGCCGCTGTGGTCCTCTCGCGCGCTGGAGACGACCCACCGATGGACCAGTTCGTTGAGGCCGGTGGGACTGTTGTTGAGGTGTTTGAGGCATCAACGGAGCATAAACTGTCAAACTTATGCGACAAAAGCGACTTGATTCTCGATGGAGTCTTCGGATTCAGCATCTCACGTCCCATCGAAGAACCAATTTCGTCAGTCTTCGCGGAAGCAAAATCGAGCGGAAAGAGGATCATCGCGATCGATCTACCCAGCGGTGCCGATCCGGATACTGGCGAGTTCGACCCTAAAGGACTGTCTGCCGATGTTTGCCTGTCCGTGGGGTTGACTAAGTTAGGGCCGGCGATACGTTTCGGAGATCCGGCGTACGGCGACGAGATGACTGTTTTGGATGTCGGCATACCGTCGAGATTGAGTGACCACATCAAACGCGAAGTCAACACTACCGAATTGGCACACACATTGCTACCAGACCGCGATCTTACGGCTCATAAGGGCGATTTCGGGCGTGCTCTGCTTATTGCAGGATCCAATACTTACGTTGGTGCTGCATCGCTGGCGGCGCAGGCATGCGTCCGCTCCGGCGTGGGCTTGGTAGCGCTCGCAACTCCGACCAGCGTTTTCCAAGCCCTATCTGGTGATATCCCCGAGGCGACATACATCCCATTAGAGGAAGATGTCAACGGCGTCTTGCCGGGACCAGCATTCGACCAGCTTCAACAGCGCATTCCGATGGTGGATTCCGTGCTCATTGGTGTTGGCGTCGGACTGTCTTACGGGGCACGCGAACTGCTTTCTAGGTTGACTTCAACTCCGCATCTTTGGGACAACTGCACGGTGATACTCGACGCCGATGGGCTGACATTGGCATCCCAATTGTCCGGATGGTGGGAGGTCTTCGACGGGCACTTGGTCATCACCCCTCATCCTGGCGAGATGTCTAGACTGCTCGGGATCTCCGTCGAGGAAGTCGAGACGGACCGCCTCACTGCGGTCCAAACAGCGGCTGAACGCTTCAACTGCGTCGCGGTGTTAAAAGGTGCGACCACGCTGATCGCATCTCCTGACGGCCGGTTACGCATCAACATGATGCCGAATCACGGTCTGGCTCGCGGTGGGACTGGTGATGTTCTCG
Organism: Chloroflexota bacterium; assembly: GCA_009837685.1. Lineage (GTDB taxonomy): Bacteria > Chloroflexota > Dehalococcoidia > Lucifugimonadales > Lucifugimonadaceae > Bin127. Next base: position 2,731 of record VXTA01000009.1, read on the forward strand.
CTGGATTGATAACGGGTCTCGCCGCCAAATCGGACGCTTTCGATGCTGCGTCACTGGGTGTCTCGCTGCACTCGCTGAGCGCTCAGTACGCACGTAAAGACCTCACGCCTTACGCGATGACGGCTAGTGACCTCGTTTCGCATCTCCACATGGCGTTCCGTGCTTTAGCATCGAAGGCGTAAGCCCCGTTGACCTTTTCCTGGAAAAGGACCATGGTACAGAACACGAAACCGACGCTTGAAGAGATAGTTGACGAATACGTCCAACGAGCGCGTTCGAAGTTGCGTCCGACCGAGTACGAGCGCAGCGAAAAGGACGCGATCACTCTCCATCACGTTATCGAGAATGACGAATTCCGGATTTTGGATCACATCATCGCGGTCAAAGACCGGCGCGTCGAGTGGATTTGGCGTTCTCAGGATTTCTGGCCGACTGATCAGTTGACCGACATCACAATGTCGGATGTCGACCTGAGGAACTACGGCGTCATCCATGGTAGTAATCGGATATCCGGCGTCAAATTCACCATCGGACCGCGCCACTACGCTGGCCCAGATCCTGATGCCTGCCTGCCGTACGTAAACGATTTCCTCTACTTGGAAGCCCACTATCGCTGGGGCGACGACAAGATGATGCTCCAACGCGCCCGCATCGGCGTAGACTTCAAAACAAAGGATGCCTTGACCTTGCGAGCCCGATCCGTAGAGATCGAGCTGGCACGCTTCTGGAACTTGGGTTATCGCTTCCGATCGTCACTCGGATCCCGCCTCCTCGTTAGAGTCGAAGGCGACGAGAGTTTAAGGATCGATGTGCCCACCGAGTTGACTCGCAACGAAGTGACCAACATCTACCAAACGATCATGGACTACAAGTCTGGTTCATCGACCGCCGCACTGCCGACCCAATTCGTCGTCGAAAGGGACTAGATCACGCGGTTTTACTCCCGATGACGCCACCAGAGCATACTCCCCTATCCAACCGTCGGGTGGTCTTGTGCGTGACAGGTTCGATAGCCGCGTACAAATCCGCGTATATCGCTTCCGATCTCGTCAAACTCGGCGCACGGGTCGATGTCGTGATGACCGAATCCGCCCAACGCTTCGTCGGTAGCACTACATTCGCCGCGTTGAGCCACAACGCCGTCGTGACTTCGCTCTGGGACCAAAACAGCGAAATCAGCATCGATCACGTCGCGCTCGGAACGAAAGCCGATTGCATCGTGATAGCCCCGGCCACAGCCAATTCCCTCGCCAAACTTGCTTTAGGCATCACCGATGACGCAGTTACCGCCACAGTGCTAGCATCAAGCGCTCCGCTGGTATTGGCACCGGCGATGGACGCCGACATGTTCGGATCAGCGTCGACACAAAATAACCTCGCAACGTTGCGTGAACGCGGTGCGATAGTCGTCGGACCTGAATCTGGTCGATTGGCTTCCGGGCTTGTCGGCGAAGGACGCATGAGCGACCCGATCGACATCGTCGATGCTGTTCGCACTGCTATCGGCGTTCGATACGGAGACTTCGTCGGTAGACGTGTGGTCGTCACCGCTGGCGGTACTCGGGAGCCGATCGATCCGGTCCGCGTCATCACTAACCGCTCAACTGGCAAGATGGGCTACGCGATTGCCGAAGCCGCGCGCGATCGCGGCGCACAAACGATCCTGATTACTGCCGCAACCGGCATTCGCGCTCCTTGGGGCGTTGAGACCATCAAAGTCAACACCGTAGACGAGATGCGCGGAGCCACCCTTCCAGCAGTAGCCAACGCTGATGTCTTAATCATGGCAGCGGCGATTTCCGACTTCCGCCCTAACGTCTTCAACGATCAAAAGATCAAGAAGAGTGGCGGCAACGGGATGACCATGGAACTCGAAGAGGTCGAAGATTGGATGCCCCAAGCTGTAGGTCCTCGCCTCCTCAAAGTCGCATTCGCGGCCGAAACCGGTGAGGCGGCTGAAAAAGGCGCGGCGAAAATGGCCGCCAAAGGAGCGACCCTCACCGTTGCCAACGACGTGACTGAACCAGGTAGCGGTTTCGGGACCGACACCAACCGGGTCGATATCGTACGCGCCGATCGTTCGATCGAACCTCTGCCGCTAATGAGCAAGTACGATGTGGGCAATGCGATACTAGACAGGGTGAAACCGTACCTAACTGACCTCGAATAGATCAGCGTTTGGACAACCGTGAGACTTTACTGGCGACAACGAAGACGTGGCTTCGACTTGATAGTCGAAGATGACGATGGCGACTTGTTCAACGTCGGAGGCGTGAGACACACCCGGCGTGGCGGCATTGAAGCCATGGCGAAGACTATGGTTTACGATCCTGGC
>VXTA01000052.1 GCA_009837685.1 Chloroflexota bacterium
GTCGCACGGCAACTGTGCCGCAAGGATCCATGCCGCACGACTTCGTGTTGATCTCGGTCGAAGCCGACACATATATAACATTATACGACAGGCATAGCCGGTTAGGTGCGCAGCGAGTCATGCCGATCCCCACGACCGGAGATGCGATCCAAGAAGCGTTGGACGCCGCATACGCGCTGAGCGGTGGTACCACCAACCCTCTTCGGGCGGTGAAAGTCAACGTCCCAGAAAATCTGGGCGGTGGAACACCCGCATTGGCCACTGAGCTAAAGGCTCGGTTGGCCGACGCTGGATTCGGTTCGGTAGATGTCTACGTTGCTGGCGAATTGACACCAGAGTTGATCGCTGAGTACGAAGCCTCAGATGCAGAAGTAGGTCTGTACATAGTTGGTCGGTACGTCGCAGCTGCGCATCCGGTTCCAGTGGTTGCGGCAATCAAAGAGATCGATGGCAAAGCCGTCGCACCGCGCGGAATGTCACCCGGACGGGTTCACAACCACCGTATGCTGCAACGCGAGCTCAACTGATGTCCCGATAGCGTTGACGCTCAGGCTCTTGAGTGATCGCGTTCAATCTTTAAGTGCAACGCAGTTTGGTGAGCAGGCGATAATTTTGCCCATTCAGCCGGTCTGAGGCCTGGCAACCAAACGATTCGACCGTTATCCGTCAATGTGACCAGAGGGATGCGATCGCGCCAAGACGCGGCTACCTTCGCTTTAATCAGGAAATCCGAAAGGTCAACATCTTGATTCATTCCCAAAGGGTTGAAACGATCTGACGGTCTGCGGTTCCTTACTTCTAATCGATTGTTCGACGCAATCTCGGAGCTCAACCACGCTTCATCGGATGATGCTATTGGGATCCCCGCACTGCGTGGTATGAACGACGCAGTGATGGTGAACCCATTTCCTAGATCTAACTCTCCGGGTACCGCCAACTCGGTTGTACTGTTCAGGGGTTGCGGGTAGGGGACAACATCGCTCGAAACCGAGTTGGCGTTCTCCATGCGAATGTGCATGTGGTCGGTACTGAACATCACCCCGCCCGGCAAATCGTAACTTGAGGACTTGCCTGATCGGATCAAGTCGATCAATCTGGTCAAGTGCGCTTCATCGAGCTGTGTATTTGCCTCAGCGACGGCCTTATGCATTTCGGTCAAGGTTGCTGCGACTATGACCGGGTGCAACTGGGCGATGTGAGAGCGTAAATGGACGTTTGTCGTGTCAGTTGCGGATTCGCTCATCGCATCGCGCACTAGTGCCTCGACCAAATCACTGTTCGATTTCATTATTGAGGCGAATCTAGCGATCGCGTCGATCGCGTTGGAGTTCAACTCCTGAAGTTCCGGGATGACGCGGTGTCTGATTCGGTTTCGGGCGTATCGCTCCCAATCGTCGTTTGACCTGTACTGGCTCGCCGTTATCTGGAGGGAATCGAGAAAGATTACAGCGTCTCGGTGCGTGGCTCGAAGCATGGGGCGAACGATATTCACCTCTCGGTTCGCGGGTGTGCGTATTCGCCGAACTGCCCGCATCCCGTTGGCACCTCTCAAACCGGTCCCGCGCGCGATGCGTAGCAATACCGTCTCCGCTTGGTCTTCGACGGTGTGCGCCACAAGGATGGCGTCCGCACCGACTTCGTCAGCAGTCTTGGCGAGGAAACAGTAACGTTCTTGACGAGCAGAGTTCTCGTCGAGATTTTCGACTGGATGATTCGAACGTTCAACATGTAACGGAATGCCTGCGTCGGCACACAGTTTGCGAACGAACTCTTCGTCACCGTCGGATTCATTGCCGCGGGTCCGGTGGTTGTAATGGGCCGCGATCAAGTTGCGGTATCGATGTTGCAACCGTTTACATCCCAACAGCAGAGCGGTCGAATCAAATCCGCCCGAAATCGCGCAGAGGATAGAGTGTTCGGGCAATATGCCCGCAGTTGAGAGCCCCGCGTCGAGTTTTAGCAAGAAGGTACGGTCGTCTGATTTAGGTCGCATTTGAGCGTCATGATGAGGACTGTATCTGGCCGATCGGTTCGGAATCGTCATCCGTGGCGATGTTTTTGATCTTCAGACGTTCGATGCGATTGCCGTCCATTTCGAGGACTTCCATGTAGATAGCGTCATCGTAAGTAGTCTTTTGACCGACCTCTGGCATCCGCTGGGACCGGTCAATGAAGAAGCCGGCGATAGTTTCATACCGCTCGTTTTGAGGCACTTCGATACCTGTTTCGTCGCGCGTTCTTTCAACCGAGAGCGCGCCAGGTAAGACGTAGGTGTCTTCTTCGAGTTGCTGAACGGCTTTCTCCTCGATGACTAAGGTGTCATCGTCGTCTCCCCGCATCATCTCCAGCAGGCCGTTCAATGTGACCAGACCGTTAATCTGATTTTCTTCATTATGCGCGACGGCCAAGTGTTGCTCAGTTCGGATCATCTCGGTAAAGAGGTCGTCGAGCTTGGTGGTGTCCGCCAAAACCAAGATGTCGGTTCGCATCAATTCGGTGACCGGGGTGTCCAATTCGTCATCTCCCCCGTCGGCGATGAATTTGATGACGTCGTTGGCGTAGACTGCTCCGGCCAATTGGTTGAGCTCGTACCAATAACCGATGCGAAGAGGTTCTCCGCGTTGGACCACGAAACCCGGTTGAGACCGGTGCGACTCTTCCGTCGCGTTTATGTCTTCGATGTGTTCACGGTATTTTTCCAAGAAGGTGTTGAGGGTGTCGTGTTCGTTCAACCACACGATCTGACTGGTGTGCACTCGAACCCGGTGGTCCCGGAGATCTCGGGCTCCAAAATCGATCAGGTTGTCCAGCATCTCGCCGTGGGTGTCGTCAAACAGTCCCTGTTCTTGGCTCTGGTCGATGATCAGGCTCAATTCGCCTTGCGTGTAGCCGGGGCGGGTGTCGATTTCCGAGATGCCAAACAATCTGAGCAATCCGCGCGGCAGGAGGGTGAATACCCAAACGACGCATTTGGATACCGTCATGATCGCGAGGATGATGTGGGCGACCGCTAGTGACCAAGTTTCCGGCGCGATAGCTCCTAGGGTCTTGGGGGTTAGTTCACCGACGATGTATACCATCACGGTCGCGGCGACGGTCGAAATGATCGTGGTCATAACGGTGTTCTCGCCACCGCCGATCGAGTTGATAATCAAGCTGGTCGAAGCTGTGGCGACGAGGACGTTGAACAAATTTCCGACGAGAAGAATCGTCGCGAAAAAGTTCTCGTACCGCTCGAGCACGCGCATCACAGCATGGGCTCGGCGATCGCCGTTCTCAGCTAGGTGTTGGATGTGTGAAGGCCTAGCGCTGAGCAACGCCGATTCGGCAGCCGAAATGAAAGCGCTACCAAGAAGTGCGCCTACGATCAATAGCGCGTTGATAACCATGTGGTAATCATAAACGGGAGGAATCCTCGCACGTCGGCGTAAGGATTCATTCACATCCCGTTATGTGGGCGTTGAATAGGGACTAGATACGGACATAACTAGGAGTTATGACGCAGAAGAGCCGTGCCAATAATCCAGACCTTTCTCGTGAATCACCGTCAGGTCGTGTTCTAGCAATGCCATAAGGTCTTCGACATATGCAAGAGACAACCCGGGCAACGGGTTCCGATGGTGGTGGCTCAGAAGAATCTCATCAAGTCTTGCACGCATGTCATTAGTGTCTATGTCCACCTCAAGAAACGCGTTCTGGTGAAGATATTCGGCAAGAGTAGTCGCGAAAGCGGCAGATGCAAGCATGAGAGGGGCATTAGGGTGTTCCAACACGGTTACCTCTTATCTGAAAGGTGTAGAAGATACGATCGTCAAGAATTATCGTCACGCAGCGTATCGACACCACCCCATACCGCTTGAGCTTCTGTGTCGTCAAGCAGCATGCAGAAATATCCAGTTGCGTTGTTTACGTGAACTAACTCGGAAGACGTTAGAGATCCCGTTCGCCTCTGCGCCGCCGCTCGCTTCTCCATGTCGAAAAAATCGGGGAGTTTTTCTTCAATCATCAAGCGCCTGACTTCGCATCGATCTTCTTGGGCCAGGTGTGCCGTCGATGCGACGAGCGCGGATGTGATTATCCTGAGTGTCGCTTTCACGACCGTTTCGAATTCGCCATCTCGAATTAGTGTTGTGTCCGGTTCTCTCATTGATCGGTGAATCCTTTTGTTGGGGTGTTTTGATGTTTGCGAGGGTGTTCAAGTTCCCATCGGATAGCTTCTATCGAGTTGCTCTTGCGGTTGCTGTCAGCCAAACGCCAAGAGGGTTCGGCTGTGATGGGTGCGTCCCTTGATTGGATCGCCATGGAGTCCGCGATTGACGATTTGATGGGGCGAGAGAATCACCAACACGACGTGGCGGCAATAGCGATGGTTGTGCAATGGCTGCGCTAGTAGCGCTAATTGCACTACGCGTGGCCTGTGCTTCGAGCGTTGCTATCCGTTTCTCTGATGCTTGCCGAGTAGCCCAGCTTTGAGCCCACACAGTACTGTCGACTCTTGCGTCAATAGTGGCGAGGTCTGATAACGTGATCGGTTTAACGTCGGGTTCCGAATCGCAAGTTGCGGCCAGGATGAACGCCGAGAGAAAGGCGACAACGATGACAGGCAATACACCGCGTACCAACTGCCTTGAAACCGCGCTGGAGACAGCGATATATTGTGGCATTTGATGTCTCCTTTGTGCAATTAGGGGTATTTACCCTGCCCCATCCCTTTGAATAGCTGTCCTGAGACCTGGTTCGTCTGTTGATCAACGCGCTGTTAAAGGACGTTGCTAAACACCAATAGCTACGATTAAGCTGGACTTCTAGTCGGGCAGGGTAATGCTGCGGACCTGCGCATCGACTTCATCTCGCATCTCGGGGTGTTCTTTGAGGAAGATTCGAGATGCTTCACGGCCTTGTCCAAGTCTCGTTTCACCGTACGAATAGAAGGAACCGCGTTTTTGCAGGATGTCGTGCTCGACACCAAGCTCCAAC
>VXTA01000288.1 GCA_009837685.1 Chloroflexota bacterium
GGGTTAGGGGTATGCGCGGGGAGGGAAGAGGGAATCCGTGTTTAGCTACCAATCGATGACTGAAGATAGGCTTTCAGGAAGCTATCCAAATCGCCCTCCAACACCCCGCGCGCGTCTGACACCTCGTGATCAGTGCGGTGGTCCTTCACCATCTGATACGGGTGCAACACGTAGCTCCGCACCTGCCTTCCGAACTCCGCTGAGACATGATCACCCTTCAGTTTCGCCTGTTCCGCAGCACGTCGTTGATTCTCGAGGTCCGTCAAACGAGCGTGCAATATCTTCATCGCTACTTGGCGATTCTGAGCCTGTGAACGTTCGTTCTGCACCGAAACTACTATCCCACTCGGCTCGTGCGTCAGTCGGACAGCAGTTGAGTTCTTCTGCACGCTCTGTCCACCGTGCCCACTAGCTCGAAACGCCTCCATACGAACCTCAGACGGATCGATCTCAACTTCATCCGCGTCGTCAGGCTCCGGATATACCTCAACCAGCGAAAAACTGGTATGCCTTCGATGTCCAGAGTCGAAGGGTGACAGTCGCACCAATCGATGCACTCCACGTTCAGATTTCAGATATCCGTAAGCATGGTCCCCAGTCACACGCAATGCCGCAGATTTGATGCCAGCCTCCTCACCGGGCGTGAAATCGAGTACTTCGGTGTCATATCCCGATTGCTCACCCCATCGCGCGTACATCCTCAACAACATCTCCGACCAGTCTTGCGCGTCAACTCCGCCTGCGCCTTGCTTGACCGACAATATCGCAGGTCGTCCATCGTGCTCACCGTTTAGTTGAAGCCTGAACTCGTGCTCTTCCAAGTCGGAACGCAAAGCTGTTGCGTCCAATACCAACTGCTCTAGCATTCCATCATCCGATTCATCACCCGCCAATTCCACGAACTCGACCAATTCTTCGGACCGTTGAACCAACCCGTCCCAAATAGAAACATCACTCTTGAGCGCATTTAAGTGCTGCATGTGCGATTGCGCCCGCTTATGATCCGACCAAAACCCCTGATCCAGCGTTTGCCGCTCCAGCTGAGCTATCTGCGACCGTTTTTCGGGTAAGTCAAAGATGCCTCACGATCTGCGAGATACGTCCGCGCAACTCTTCGGCATCAGATTGCAGTTGTGCATCCATAACAGGATTCAAGTATATGAACAGCTAGATCGGCAGAACCGTACAAAAACAACTGCGCCCCTTGGTTTCCCAAGGGGCGCAGTGTGCGTTTCAGTCTCTCGACTTTTACGGCGCGATGTCGTGGTCTTTGGTGTAGTAGACCCAGACACCGGTTCCGATCGTGATGCCTTCGTCTGTCTTCACGACGTCCCACGTGTTGTTGACGTGGTCCCACGTGTAGGCACGGGTGTAGTTGCCGAGGTACTCAGCCGCAGTGATCGGGTCGTTGTTGCTGTTGCGCAACGTCTCGCCCGCGTCGTCCTGCGTCTGGTCACCGTCAACGTCTACCACACCGACGAAGTTCCAGCCTGTGTCTGTCGGGATGTCCGCCGGGCTCGGCTGACCGTCCGTCGCACGGTCGCCACTGCCTGAAAGCTTCACAGCTTGCGTGACGAAACCGGTCGAGTGGACCCAGTAGCCGTAGCGTGCCTCAATGTCGTTCAACGTTCCGTATTCGTCATGCGTAGTCCAAACACCGTCCATCTTAGACGCTGAGCGCCATGGACTGACCGGGTTGGTCGCGTCCCAACCAATTACGACATCAACAGCGTCGTTGGTGAAGACTGCGTGTAGCGCACGGTCGATCGGGTTCGCAGGGAACGATACCGAGTTCCAGCCAGCCAGCAGGCTGAGCACGAATGGGGATCGCTCTTTGACGGTGAACGAGTAGGTGTGATCACCCTTGTTGTTGGCAGCATCGTTGGCTTCGACGTAGACGGTGTACTTGCCGTAGTCGAGCGGCTCGGGCCACCAGACAAACTCGTTGTCATCGAGGATCTGCAGATCGGCCGTGTAGTCAACCTTGTCGATCGTGAACTTCGTCACGTTGACGGTCGTCTTCTCATCGCCGAAGGCGAGTAGCACGAACGGGCGCGGCTCAAACACGTCGTTGCCGTTGTCTGGCACCAACCCGTCTTCACTATCCCATGCAGCCATCAACTCGGTGTCGAGGTTGAACGTCGCGGTGGTCGACGAGTAGTTGAGCAGCTTATTGATCCCGTCGTCATCCGCATCGTACGAGCTGCGGTCGCGGCCCCATACGATAACCGACAACTTGCCTTGCGGAACCGCCGCTTCGTTAGACAGGTTCGCCCAGAGGTACTCCCACCTGTTGCCCGGTCGGGCAAGCGCGGATGTTACCGCTACGTCAAGGTAGCCGTGATCGCCACACATTGTGCGAATGTCTGCGATTTTCCCATCGTCAGACTCAACGGCACTCTGGCCTTTATGTCCACTTCCCGGCGCGGCCTTGCCAATGTTCGCGCTGGTAAACGCGCCTGTGCGGTTCGACGCGAACTTCGCCACATTGTTGTCCTCTGTGTTTCCATCCCAGGAGAGGTTGGAACACACTACCGAGAACTGTGGCGCGCCTTGGATGTCCTCATCCGACTCGATCGAGATCGTCATCTGGCTCCTAGTCAGCTCGCTAGAGCCCTCGCCATCGATGTCTTCGTTGAGTCCGGTGCCGCCGCTCAGCGTGATGGTGAAACTCGGCAGGATGCCGTCGTTCACCTCAATGCCTTCCAGTCGGCGATCAGTCGACTCGTTGCCGGCCAAGTCTAGGACCGACGCTCCAGTGGCAAGATCCACCATCGGCGTCGCGTCCGGCTCGAGCGTCTCTTCGAGCATCAGGTAGACGTTTCTACCGTCGACATCGACATCCGTGATTGTGGCACTCTCACCGCTGTCAAGTTTCACGACGAAGGTTCCAACGCCGATGGATGATGCGTCAACGTCGTTGTCGAACACCACCTTCACGCCGGAGGTCGATCGATCTTCATCTCCGTTTTCATCGGTGAAGAAGCCGGTGACCGATTGCTTGGCCCTGTATTCCGGATCTACGTCGTCGAGACGGTACTGGTGGCGTGAGTACCAGCCGAGCACGTTGTGAACACCGTACTTGTCGCGGTCTTTCTTCACCGTGCCGTAGTCGTGGATGAAGGTCGGATCGCTGGGTTGGCTGTCGGAGAAGCCGAAGTTCCCCGCGATATCCAGAACCACCGCCTGAATGTCGATCGTGTTGTTGTATCGATTGTCTGTGCGTGCAGGCGGGAAGTCGATACGTATCACCGTGTCGAAAATGCCAGAAGTATCGCCGTCTTCGTAGTCCTCGGCGCTCCGGGCCTTGTAGTCAAGGGCGTCGTCTCCGTCAGAATCAGTTTCAGTGTCGTGATAGACACTCACGCTCTTGATGATGCCGAATGTCTCGTTGTTGTACTGATCATCCGCAGGCTCCGTGTAACCGGCGTAGTGCCCGCGCAACGCCGCGACACCGTCGTCCTCACAAGCACCAGCATCGTCATCATCCGCATCGACGCAGACATAACCGTAAGGATTCCCTGCTTCCGATAAGTCAGTGTCATTACCATCGACTCGGAAATTCCAGATCGGATCGTCGTCGTTGCTGTCGTCTTGGTTGTCGGCGTAGACCCTGAAGGAGTTGTCGCGCAGTCCTGCGCCGCCGCCATCGGTGAACGAACCTAGGATGTCAGGCGAGTCGTCCTTGCTGCTGTCGCCGTGCACTGGCGAATCGATCTGAATAGCTGGCGGATCCTTGTCTATGAGGATCGTGGCGGTACGCGTGTCACCGTTCGAGTTCCGATACGAGATCGTTACCGGTCCGCTCTCGATGCCGATAACTGCCGCATCATCAGCGCCTGACCCAGTCGCGGCTCCGTCGTCCAATCCCCAGTTGTCGCGTTGGTTGCCTTCCATCGCGTCGTCAGCATCGCCGATTCCGTCGGCATCCGTCAATCGGAGGAAGCCCTCGTATACACCAGTGAAATCGCCCGTCTCTTTGAGCCACAGGTTCTGGCTCGGGGGATCGCCGTCAGCACTCGCACGTAGCGCTAGCGCATCCTGCTCACCTGGCGTGTCCTCGTTTTCATCGTCAACGAACACAGGCTCAAACATTTCCAAGTCTGAATCGGCTGTGACATCGTTTTCCTCCCCTTCAGTGTCATAACCGATGTAGTTCGCCTTCTTCTTGCCGCCTGCGAGAATCTCAGGCTGGCTGGTCTGGAAGTAGATAGCTTGAATGGTCACGTTACCGGGAGATGGGACCGACACGGTCACACGCATCCACGGCGCAATCTGATTCCTAACACCAGAACCCAAGTCCTCGTCCAGAGACACGTGGTTCTTCAAATCTTGGAAATCACTGGTCGTCGCAGTCCCACCTGCACCTTCGGTAACAGTCCCGAACCAGACGATCTTGCCGTCGCCCCTAGGTGCCATGGGATGCGCTGCTGCAGCAGTACCAGCCGTATTGATCTGGACCACACCAGAGTCCTCGATTGCTGCCTCCGGCAATGTGAAAAGCGCTTCTCCTGCCGGTTGAATATCGACCCCGGGAGTGCCGTCAGTATTCAACTCGGCCGCTAATGTAGCACCGAGAACATCTGCAATAACATCAGCCCTGGTTTCGGTACCGCTGGCGCCATCGGCAGCAACCGCTAGATCCAAGGTGGTTGCGCCGACTGCACCGGCTGTATATAGCTTCCCGGTGCGCTTGTCTCTTCCCTTGTCATCGATGCTGATCTGGATGAGGTCTGAGTTCCTGAGGATCGCGCGTGGCGCATCGCCCGAAGTCTTGGGGTCGATGGCATAGGTGGCATACACCGAACTTCCGGTTGCCACTTGGGTGATGGCATCGCGTCCGGCGACGCTGTAGCCTTCGTTGTCGCCTATGCCGTCGTCAGCATCCTTACAATCGCCGACTGTGAAAGCGTCGCTGTTCGTCGTGTAGCACGTACCGACGTTCAGAACGTCGATCGTT
>VXTA01000218.1 GCA_009837685.1 Chloroflexota bacterium
CACGTATCTTACCGAGTTTGTAACGGCGGTTGGTGTCGGCGTAACGATGCTGCTCGCGCATCAATGCTTCCAGATCGGCGTCCGTGACCTCGCGCTTGTTGTCCGCCAAGTCCTTGAACGCGATGAACACATCGCTCAATTCCTCATCGGAGAGTTGGTAGCCGAGGTCGTTCAATCGAGAGCGCAGACCGGCCCGACCTGATAGCTTGCCCAACACTAGAGTCTCGCCACGCCATCCGACATCTTCGGGGCGCATGATTTCGAATGTGGTGCGCTCCTTCAAGTATCCGTCTTGGTGGATTCCGGATGAGTGTCGGAATGCGTTTTGCCCGACGATTGCCTTGTTGTACTGCACCGGGAAGCCGAAGATGCTGCTGATCATGCGACTTGTCGGGTTGATCTCGCGGATGTTGACGCCGGTCCAAACGCGATAGTGGTCTGGTCGGGTTTCAATCGCCATCATCACTTCTTCCAGCGCGGCATTACCGGCCCGTTCGCCTAGGCCGTTGACGCAACCTTCTATCTGACGTGCACCGTTTTCGATTGCAGCCAGAGAGTTAGCCACTGACATACCGAGGTCGTTGTGGCAGTGAACGCTTACAACCGCGCTGTCGATGTTGGAGACGTTTTCGAAGACACCTTTTATCAGCGCTCCAAACTCTACCGGGTTGGAGTATCCGACGGTATCCGGCACGTTGACGGTTGTCGCCCCGGCGTTGATCGCGGCTTCCAAGATGGCGTAGAGATACTCCGGCGCTGTGCGCGTGGCATCCATGGGAGAGAACTCGACGTCGTCGGTGTATTGTTTTGCCTTTTCGACCGCTTCGACGGCCATGTTCATGATCGTCTCGCGATCCCGTCGCATCTGGTGCATCAGATGCACGTCCGACGAGGAGATGAAGGTGTGAATGCGTGGCTTGGCTGCGGCTTCGATGGCGCGCGCTGCGGCTTCGATATCTGAATCTACGGCTCGAGCCAATGAGCAGATCACGGGACCTTCGACCTCGTGAGCGATTCGTCGAACCGCTTCGAAGTCTCCGGGTGAACTCCCAGCGAACCCGGCTTCGATCACATCGACGTTGAGCCTTGCGAGCTGATGGGCAATCCTGATTTTTTCGCCGACGGTTAATCCAGCGCCCGCCGATTGCTCGCCATCGCGCAACGTTGTATCGAAGATGATTACTTGGTCTGCTTTGTTTACTGTTTGTGTGGTCATGTTGTCGCTCCTATGCTCCAGCAAGTAGCGGAGCATCTGAAACGGCTGAATGTGTCTAGATCCACCCGGCTAGGTTGTCGACTCGAGCCATGGCATCATGGCGCGTAGTTCCTTGCCGACCTTTTCGACCGGGTGCTCAAGGTTCTCTTTACGCATCTGATTGAAGCGGTAGAGACCTTCGTCGTTCTCGGCGATCCATTCTCGAGCGAAGCGTCCGGATTGGATGTCTTCGAGGACGCGACGCATGTTCTCCTTCACGTCCTCGTCGATGATTTCCGGTCCTCGGCTGTAGTCGCCGTACTCAGCTGTTTCGCTGACCGAGTAGCGCATATACTCGAGGCCGCCTTGGTAGATGAGGTCGACGATGAGTTTGAGTTCGTGCAACACCTCGAAGTAGGCCGATTCGGGCTGATAACCCGCCTCGGTCAGCACTTCGTAACCCATCTTGATGAGCTGAGTGACACCGCCGCAAAGAACCGCCTGCTCGCCGAAGAGGTCAGTTTCGGTCTCTTCCTTGAACGTGGTGGTTAGTATGCCGGCGCGTCCGCCTCCAACGCCCTTTCCGTATGCCAGAGCGTTGTTCATCGCATTGCCAGAAGCATCTTGGTGGATTGCAACCAGACACGGGACACCCAAGCCGCGCTCGTAGACTGCGCGGACACGGTGACCGGGGGCTTTAGGCGCGATCATCACGACATCGATATCTTCTGCCGGCTTGATCTGCTCGTAGAAGATCGTGAAGCCGTGCGCAAACAAGAGTGTCTTGCCAGCCTCGAGATTCGGCTCGACGTCGTCGCGGAACACCCCGCCTTGGATGGTGTCTGGCAAGCAGAACGAGATGAGGTCGGCGCGCTTCGCCGCCTCGGCGTTGCTCAAGACTTCCAAACCGTCCGCTTCGGCTTTCTCGCGGCTCTTGCTACCTTCGTATAGCCCGACGACGACGTTGAAACCGCTGTCCTTGAGGTTCAGCGCATGCGCATGACCTTGCGAACCGTAACCTATGACGGCGACGGTTTTGTCACGCAGCGGCGAGTCGTCGATGTCCGCATCGTAGTAAAGCTTTGGCATTTGGTTGATTGACCTTCCTAGGTTTTTTTGGTGTTAAGCAGAAGTTCTCGCTCTAGAACCTTCTACACGCTGCCGGAGACTCCCGGCTCGAAGTGGTATTCGTGTTGCAGTCCATTGACCCAGTTGCGGGTCGCTTGGAACTCGCCATCGTCTTCGCCTTCGAAGAGGGTACTGCGGAGGACCGCCACACGGCCCGTCCGCATCACCTCCTTGATGCCGAATGGAGACAAGAGTGTAATCAACGAGTCGATCTTTTCGCGCCCGCCGGTCAGTTCGAAAGTCATGCTGTCAACACCGATGTCGATGACGTTCGCGCGGAAGACGCGGCTCAGCTCCAGCAGTTCAACGCGCGTCTCCTTGCTGGTCGCAACTTTGACGAGTGCGAGCTCGCGCCAGATGTGATTTTTGTTGGTTATATCTCGCGCTTCGATGACGTTGACTAGACGTTCCAGCTGTGCGGCGCAGTGGTTGACGACCCCTGGCGGTCCTTCTAGAACGAACGTCAAACGCGACAAGCCCGGTTGCTCGGAATGGCCGACTGCGAGACTGGCGATGTTGAGGCCGCGTCGACGGCATAGGCCCGCGATACGTGCCAAGACACCCGGGCGGTCCTCGACCAGCGCGGTAACGGTACGAGCTTCGAATTTCGATTGAGAAGTCATATCAGACCCTCGTATCCTCCATCAGATCCTTGATGCTTCCGCCGGCAGGGATCATCGGGTAAACGTGTTCGACTTTTTCGATGACAAAATCGACGATGACTGGGCCGGGATGGGCGTTGGCCTCTTCGATAGCATCCTCTACGTCGTCGATTTCCTCGACGCGCATACCCTTCATGCCGAACGCTTCCGCGAGCTTCACAAAGTCGGGGTTGGCGGTGTAGGCATCGGCTTGGGTATCGCCCATGTAGAAGAGTTCTTGCCACTGGGTGATCATGCCCAAGTGGTTGTTGTTCAAGATGGCGTACTTGACCGGAAGTCGGTTTTCGACTGCCGTCGCGAGTTCCGTCATCGTCATCTGGAACCCACCGTCGCCGCAGATGGACCAGACCAATGCTTCGGGCAACGCGAGTTGCGCGCCAATCGCGGAGGGCACTTCATAGCCCATAGTTCCGAGTCCGCCGGAGCAAAGCCATGTGTTCGCCTCGGTGAACTTGTAGTGCTGAGCGGCCCACATCTGGTGCTGTCCGACACCGGTACAGATGATCGCCTTGCCATTCGTGACGTTGGACAATCCGCGCACAACGTGTTGGCCAGACAGGTTTCCGGTTTCGGGGATATGCAGAGAAGGGTGGTCTGACTTCAGCTGCTCGACGTGGCGAATCCATTCAGGTCGCGAGACTCGATCAACTTTCGGGATGATTTGTCCTAGGACGTGCTTGAGGTTTCCGACGACAGAGGCATCGACTTGGACCGTTTTGCCGATCTCGGCCGGATCGATGTCGATGTGTATCTTCTTCGATCGGGTGGCGAATTCGTTGACGTTGCCGACGATGCGGTCATCGAAGCGGCTGCCTGCGGCGATGATCAGATCGGAGTCGTCAAGCGCGAGGCTGGCATAAGCTTCGCCGTGCATGCCGGGGAATCCGACGTGAAGCGGGTGGTTCTCGGGAAAGCCAGAGATGCCCAGCAGTGTGGTGACGACTGGAATTTGCGCCTTCTCGGCGAGTTCTCGCAGTTCGTCGAAAGCGCGCGAGATAATTACTCCGTGGCCAGCGAGGAACACCGGGCGCTCGGATTCATTGATCAGGTCTACAGCCGCGTCGATCTGGTCCTCGGGAGCATTCGTCGGAATGCGGTATCCGGGCAATTTGATCTGGCGGTCACGCTCATAGTCGTAAGCCCCCTCTTCCTGCATTACATCTTTGGGGATGTCGATGAGGACTGGTCCGGGACGGCCAGTGCGGGCGATGTGGAAGGCTTCGTGGATGGTTGGTCCGATGTCTTCGACACGGGTGATCAGATAGTTATGTTTGGTGACAGGAAGCGTCGCGCCGGTGATATCGGTCTCTTGGAAGGCATCAGTGCCGATCGCGGCGCGTCCGACCTGTCCTGTGATAGCGACGATGGGCACAGAATCCATCATCGCGGTGGCTAGACCGGTTATTAGGTTGGTAGCGCCGGGGCCGGAGGTGGCGAATGCGACGCCGACCTTGCCGGATGCGCGTGCATAACCGTCAGCGGCGTGAGCGGCGCCTTGTTCGTGCCGTACAAGCACATGACGCAGTTCCGGATACCTGCCCAGCACTCCGTAGAGCGGCAGGATTGCGCCGCCGGGGAGGCCGAACACGATGTCGACACCCTCGTTGAGGAGCGCTTCGCAGACTATGTCGCCGCCTGTTAGTTTCTTACCCATGTCGCTTCTTGTATCTTTGGACGCATCATTCGGCGCGCCATTCGGTTGCAGCGTTGATTTTCAGCCAATAAGAAAAATCCCCGTCCATTACTTGAAAGGACGAGGATTAACCCGCGGTACCACCTTACTTGGTTGCTTATCGAGCCAATTGCCCGATTATCAACCCGCTTGATTTACGACTGTTAACGTAGCCGATCCGCGCCACCCTATGAATCCTGCGAGCCCGTTGGTGCAGTTGGGAGGTTAAGGTCACGAGATACCGTGCGAGTTCCCTCGGACGCTGCGCAACCTTTCAGCTCCAGGAAG
>VXTA01000150.1 GCA_009837685.1 Chloroflexota bacterium
CCCGGCGTCAACCCCAATCCCGAATAATACCCAACCCCCCACCGCATACATCCTGGTTTTCCCGCATATTTTTACACCCGTTGTCACAAATAATCTGATCGCGCCGATGAAATACACCCCCTCCAGCCAATCTTGGCGTGCATCAGCTCGCTCGAAAATCAATAATTTGTCGGCGTTGTCCGCGGTTGCTTTTGTTCTATTCGCCGCTGCCAACGCCGGGTTGCTCTGGCTCGCATCCGATGGCCAAGAGCAGATACGCGCCGACCATTCTCAGTCTCCCAATCACTTTGAGGTCGTCCCAGGGAACTCACGGCTCCACGTCTCATGGCGACCCGACGCGGGACACACGTACGAACTGCGCTGGCGGGTTGGAGACACGGTCGCATCCCGCTGGAACGTGGTCACGGACCCCGGCACGTATCGGTACGAGATTACCGGCCTGGCCAACCGCACGGAATACGACGTTCAAGTTAGAGGAAACGCAGGACACTCATCCCAAAGCGGTTGGAGCGATTGGACCAGGATCGAGTCCGCCGAGCCGCGAGCACTGGCAGGATCGAGCAACGATACTCCCTCATGGCGCACAACTGTTGATACCGTCTCCTTGGAGGAAAACCGAGAGTACCTTGGCGCGATCACGACCTTCGAGGCTATCGGCGGTGACACCAACGACATAGTCAACTATGAGATATTAGAGCCGGTTCGCGGCCCGTTCGCGATGAACGCCGAAAACGGCGATGTTTATGTATACGAGCGATTGGACTTCGAGCAGATCGAGCAGTACACCATCGAGGTCGCGGCCACCGACCTGGGTGGAGCGTCGATTCGGCACATACTCACAATCGAAGTGGTCGACCGCGCCGGGCCGCCGGTTCCAACCGTGACGCAGGTATGTGCCGGCAATGCACAAGCTTTCTTGGTATGGGAGCGAACCAGCACCGCCACATACGACGTTCAGTGGACACCATACGACGATGGCAACCCCAGCTACAGCGTCATCGATTCTAGGAACTTGAGAGGCATCGACTCCGATCGAAGCATTGTCGAGAACCTCACCAACGCCATAGAGTGGGTCTTCAGAATACGAGCCGTAGATAAGGCGACTCTTGAGCAATCCAAGTGGTCTCCAGAATATGTAGTCAGACCTTCGGTAAATGAAAATCTGGCGAACAACCCGCCATCGTTCCGTCAGGACGACTACAGATTCGACGTTCGTGAGGAGCAGGCTGCCGGTATCCAAGTCGGATCTGTCTCGGCTACTGATGTCGACCCGTATTCGTACTTGACTTACTCGATCGCTGAAACCGAGCCACCGGACGCGCCGTTTGAAATCAATCCGGCGAGCGGCCTGATTACCACCACCGACCAACTGGACTACGAAACCGTCCCTGTCTACAACTTGACTGTTGCGGTCAGAGACCTCTGCGGATTGCAAGCCAGGACAAACGTCGAGGTGTCAGTCATGAACGCCATCGAGGTAGACGTGCCGGCAACAACACCCCAAGCACCCGCGGTCGCCGTCGGACATGAGCAAGTTATTGTCCACTGGGACAACTTCACTGATTTCAAATACGATCTCGACTGGAGGCGCATGGATGAGCGGTATCAACTAGAGCCGAAGGACGAGAACGCCGCCGCGCCCAGAGTAGTCGAGATTCACGATCCTGAGGTGCAATATGCATTCCGAATCCGTGCTCGCAACCTGCTCGGACATGTCGGCGAATGGTCGCCAGAAACAGTCGTAACCCCGCTCGCAGATGCCCCGACAGTGCTGCCCGTCGTGTCGCCGCGCCCAGGCGCGTTGCTAGGCGACGCGATTCCATATCAGGAATACATCAACCTTCGCAAAGGACAAGACACGCTCGTCGGCGCGAACCTGTTCAACATCGACGGCGGCCTTGAAAATTCGCTGCTCGACCGCGACGACGTCACCATTCGCTGGACCGCTTCGATCGGCGATCTTGATGAGCCGCAAGCACGCTCCACCATCTACAGAGCTCCCCATCGCGTCGGCGATTTCGCCATCCGCGCGACGATTTCACAGGCGGTCCCGGGTGGCGCGGTCCAAATCCGGCTACGCATCCCGGTGCGCGTCATCGGTGAAGGCCAAGATGTGCAGATATCCATCGACGGTACGAACAACCAACCCTCATATCCGAGTCAAGTGTCGTATCGAGGCGAAGATTACGCAGTCGCGACCTATGATCGCGGCGGACAGTTCGATGTTGCAGATACTCCGGGAGCGTCCCTCATCGTGCCGGCAGTGTCGATACCCGCTCGCGATTGGGTCGGCATCCGGCTCATCGAAGGCTCCGAGGCAAGGGTTCTACAACAAGACGTGCGCAGATTCGACACTATCGGAAACTGGTACGAAACTGCTTACATATCGTCCGACGGTCTGCCATTGACTGGACTGGTCTTCACGCCCGCCGCCGAGGTATGCCTGCCCGTACCGAGCGCGTCAGCATCGGCCTTGGACGAGACCGAGATCATGCTGCTCCTCGACAACGGCGTGCAGCAGCTCCTCAACTCGCCGATACGCCAACGCGCCAATCCCGCAAACAACCTTCCCGCGCGAGTATGTGCAAGAGCCGCCACATTCGACGGGCTGATCTTCTTGGTGCAACCGGATACTCCCGAGCCGACAGCCACACCCGTACCCCCGACCGCCATACCTACTCCCACCTCGGAACCAGTTTCTCCGACCGTAACGCCAACTCCGACGCATACGCCGCAACCGCCGGCGCCACCAACCCCCGTGGTGTTCCCCCCAACCGAAACTCCGACTCCGACTGACACGCCGACACCAGTTCCGACCGATACAGCCACGCCAGTACCGACTGATACACCTACTCCGGTACCCACCGACACACCTACGCCGACTCCAACGGCAACTGATACCCCAACACCCGCACCGACTGATACGCCGGTGCCAACCGCCACATCCACATCCACTCCAGTGCCGACCAGCACGCCCACACCAACCGCGAAGCCTACGCATAGCCCAACACCGACTAGCACCGCGACATCAGTGCCCACCAACACTCCAACGACCGTGCCTACTGACACCCCGACACCAGTGCCGACTGTCGCGCCACCGATCGTTAAGGACGAAGACGAACCGTCAGCAACCGGTTGGATCCTGGCCATCGTGGTCTTAGCACTACTAGCAGCGGCTATTGGTGCTGGTGCGATGATCTACCGCTCGCGCATGAAACCATCTGAGCCCGATGGCGAAGATTCGCCGCCCGACATCGAACCTGATGACGATTCCCCGGACGATGATGACGAACCGTCAGCTGACGATTACGATGCGCTGCGGTACGACCCGCCCAGAGGCTGATGATTCACTGGAAGCCCCGACGCCGGAGTGCCCAGATAACCGAAGGAGATGGTCGGGGAGCCGGGATTTGAACCCGGGACCTCTTCGTCCCGAACGAAGCGCGCTACCAAGCTGCGCCACTCCCCGATGGTCAGTAGTGGGCTAACCTCGATTATACGCTGATGGATCCAGCCGCCAATCGATCTGAAATGGGTCTAAGATCTGGGCAATAGATCCATGTCACCCCTGAGTGAAACGGCTGAATGACAGCACCGACGCTCCTATAAGGCTGACGTCGTCGCCGAGTTGAGTCACTGATACAGGCACACCTCTAGTCTCGTATCGCGGCAAACCAAAGGTCCTGACAGCGTCGATAACCTCATCCCAACGATTCTCCAAGCTGTGGACGACGCCTCCTCCAACGATTAAACCGTCGGGATCCAAGACTGCGAGGATGCTGGCCAGGCCGCGACCGACGTTTTCGATGACCTGCAGGACAACCTTTTCGGCTACCGGATCGCCTTGTTCGGCAGCTTCGAACGTTATACGAGCATCGACGTTTTCGATATCCCCATTTGCGAGTTCAATCAACTTTATCGCACCAGTTGGATCGTTTTGTGCGGCAACCCTTCCCATTCTGCCGATATTCGGACCTGAGGCGTTACCTTCGAAACACCCGTGGCAGCCAACTCCGCAACTCAGCGCATCAGCATCCGTCCGAACAGTGATATGCCCAAGCTCCCCCGCCTGACCGCTCGAACCCGTAACCATCTCCCCGTTTGCGACGATACCACCACCTATACCAGTGCTGATAGTGACGTAAACCAGATTTTTCGCATCCTTGAACGGCCCGAATCTAGTCTCAGCAAGCGCGGCTAGCGTGGCGTCGTGGCCGATGGCAACGGGCAGCGATGTCAGCCTTTCGAGACCTGGTTTCATCGATTTGCCGTGCCACCCAGTGAGGTTGGGAGGGTGGTCGTAAGTTCCGGAGGCCGGGTTGATCGGGCCTGCAGTCGATACCGCCAAACCGACTACGCCTTGGGCATCGCCAGCTACTTGGTGAACTAGATTCGAAAGCCGTTCAGTTGCGTCTTCTATCCCCCGTTCCGGTATCGTAGCGTCACGGGCTTCTCCCAATATCTGGCCGTCTCGCGTCACGAGGGCGGCACGGATTTGGGTGCCGCCGATGTCAGCGGCTGCAGTCAGGCTGGAATTGGCGTCTGTTTTGATCATAGAAGGGATGTTATATCGCGGGGATTTTGGGGCGTGTTTGTATGAACCCCCTGCGTCTCGCTTCGCTTGCCGCGTCCCCCTTTGGATGGACGTTCCGTCCGCTGAAGCGCTCGCCTACGCGAGAATGACGGCGGGGAGAATAATCTGAATCGTGATGGACATTGAAGAACTGCGATCGCGGGCTCTTGCTCAACTACTGGAGAATGTTCGGACGGGTTTCGATCCGTACTACCAGCAGCAATACACATATGTGATGCCGTCGATCGGGCGTTACGAGTGGCAGTGGTTCTGGGATTCTTGCTTTCACGCTATTGCCTTGTCGACTCTCGATGTCGAATTGGCGAAACAGGAGCTGGCGACACTGCTGATACCTCAAC
>VXTA01000048.1 GCA_009837685.1 Chloroflexota bacterium
ACAAGTTGCAGCTCAAATAATCATTCAAATGTTCTCGTACAATGAGACAAACGAATTTACTCGCACACGACACTTCGACCTTCAGCGCGCGTTTAAACAGTTTGGCATCTTAGGTAATGAAGAACGCGAATTGGTAGACGAACTGATGCGTCTCTTCGACGTCCTTCAACCGGCGTTCGAGGATTTGGAAGTATTAAGAAACAGAGCGTTGACAGTCGCAACAGTACTTTTGGCATGGCGGACCGAGGTGAAAACCCCAGATGAAGCCGAGAATATTGCGACCTTTATGGATGAATTCGTTCATCGGTTGCGTTGGCAGGTTAGGAAAGGCCTTCAAGCTGATGCTGAATATCATTATTTGAATGAATTCCAGAGAAGCGTTACGCAGGCATCGGCGGAAAAAATGGCTGTGACCACTCGGGTTAGCACAATGCATGAAGAATTCTTACGGTGGTCGGAATTCAAAGTTCTACGGGGTGACGAAGAATGGAGTAGCCACAATTCTGAACTTGATGTGAGTGAAGAATCACGGTCTTGACTGACGCAATACCTGGTACATGCGGTTTCGTCGAATCGCACATATGGTAACCGGCATGGGTAGCGGAGGGCGTCCACGCCCAAAGCTAAATCCCAAGAAACCCAATTCAGACTATACCACCCAAAAACGCCGCAAACCTCTCCCCCAACCTCGCCTCATCCGGACGCTCCACCCGCCGCGACGGCACCACAATCCGCTGACCCTCCAACCCCTGCAACCCGTGCCGCAGCATCGGCCCATCTATCTCATAAAGGATGTCTGGCCGCACATGGATCACGTAACTCGGATGCACCCCCAGCAACAACCGATCGAACGCCGCATGGTGCAACCGACACAACGACATCCCATTGCTCACCACCGGCTCCCCGTGCAACGCGCTATCCGGCGTGATATGCGCCGCATCCAGCAACTCTCCGTGCCGAAGCTGGCAAAACGCGCACTGATGCCGATACGCCCGCAAAACCCGCTCCCGGAACGCACCCTGATGTATCCGACGCTGAACCTCCGTCGCCACATACTCCTTCTTCAACTCTCCGAACGTCTCTCCCTCATCTTGCAACCCGAACGCCGGATCCACAAATCCAGCCTCCTCGCAAGATACCGAAAACTCCAGCGATCCCATCCAGTCACCAACAATGTATGCCGGCCAAATCGCCATGTATCTTCCCGGCACCAATCCGTGAAAATACACTAACGGCAAGCCCAACCGCATTACCTCCCTCAACCCCACATTGTCCCGGTGGTACGGATCGGTTCCTCGATACTTGTAGCGCAGCATCTTGTCATCGCCCATGCGGTCGTCGTACGGACTATTCGGCGACGTCGTGATCGACAATGGCAACCCCAAAATCCGAGGCTTGAAAATCCCCTGCTGACTAATCAACGTCACCCGTTCGCCCTGATATCGAAACCCCTCCAACAACACCCTCCGGTCAACCACCCCATCCTCACCCGAAACC
The DNA here is from genome assembly GCA_009837685.1 of Chloroflexota bacterium. GTDB lineage: Bacteria > Chloroflexota > Dehalococcoidia > Lucifugimonadales > Lucifugimonadaceae > Bin127. The sequence goes on from VXTA01000048.1 coordinate 1,498, forward strand.
TGCGACTCAAGCCACGCAAACGCGGCCGCCCTCACCAGCTTCTCATGCTCCAGGTCGTACTCCAAAACCATCCGACGAATTATACGCCCAACACCAAAAATCACTGCCCATCATTTCAATCACAAAAGCATGTCCCGGGCTTGAACCGGGATCACAGTTCAAAACCCAACACCCAAAATCCCACTAATCCCTAAACCCCGTAATCCCCGGTTCACACAACTTTTTGAACTTGTTCAAAAACTAATCTTGCCGCCAAATTGCCGCTCCCAGCGGCAATTTAAGGGGGAAATTGCCGCTGACTGCCGAAAATTGCCGGAATCAGCGGCAATCTAGCGGCAACGGCGGCAATTCAGCGGCAACTTTTCAGACCCGATTCACACCCCCGCCGGACGCGCCCGATACCCCGCGTACCGCTCTCCGTACATGAACTCCTCGATGTTCACCTGCTCACCCCCCAGATCGTTCGACGTGTTCGCCGCAAGCACCGCCGCAAGCGAATTCAACGACGACCGATAGCTGTTCCTCGTCAACGAATCATCGCCATCAATGATCGATTCCAAGAACGTTTTCGCCAACTCATACGTGTTCGGCAACGCCATTCCGTCAAAACCCGGGTCTTCACAGATCACCCGCCGAGTCTCCTCAATCCCCGGACGCAAAGCCGGCGACCAGTCATCCCCCGCGTAGTGATAATCCACGATCCGGTTCCCCTCGAACTTGATCGTTCCATGTTCCCAAATCACGCAATCAAACCGACCGTTATAGTAGGATTTCGCCGGTTTCGTGAACACCAACGTCCCGATCGCGCCCTTTTTGAACCCATAAGTGACATTGTAGTAAATCGGATTATCCCCCTCCGAAGCCCACAAATGCTCCGGTCTATCGACGTAAGACGCCCTTACCCACTCCACATCATCATCCGACCAGTACCGCATGATATCCGTCTGATGAATCCCCGCCTCCACCATCGAAGTCCCCGACCAAGCCCGATTCGCCGTCCAAATCCGGTTCTCCGGACCACCCCGCTCCTCAGTATGCGTATGCTTCACCCCATGCCCCTCGACCGCACCCTCAGCAACCATCATCATCGCCGCCGTCCACTTGTCCGATAGGTGGTCCCGGATCGCCTTGTAAGCCGGATGGATCCGCGTCTGAAACCCCACCGTATTGGGGATTCCCGCCTTGTCAATAGCCTCCGCCTGCGAAATCGCCTCATCGAAGAACAACGTCTGCGGCTTTTCCGCAAACACCGCGATCCCGGCCTCAGCCGCCCGTTCGATCTCCCCACGGTGCTGATTCGGCGGCATCGCGAACCAGATCACATCCACCTCGCCCGATGAAATCATCTCATCCGCCGACGAAAACAGCAACATCCCCCGCTCATCGTAGTTGGATTCGTACTGCTTGATCTTCTCCGCGCTCAGATTCTCGGCAAACGGGTCCGCCAACGCCGTAAAAGTCCCGATCTCCTCCGACTGCAACCTCACCAGCTGCTGCAGATGGTTCAACCCCCGCTGACCAACACCCACAAGTCCGACACGCAGTTGCTTCGCCAATTTTCTATCCGCCTTTCAGAGTCTCAGAACCGACACGCCTAGAAATGTATCGCCTCACCCGTAACCGCCGCCGCGGCTTCTTTCACTACTTCTGACATCGTCGGGTGCGAGTGCGTAACACGGTGAAGCTCCTCGCTAGTACCCTCCAGATACCGCAACATCCCGACTTCTGCTATCAGTTCAGTAGCCTCGCTGCCGATTATGTGCGCTCCCACAACCTCGCCAGTCTCGTTATCTACGATGATCTTCGCAAAACCGCTCGGATCACCAACTGCAACCGACTTACCAGCAACTTGGAACGGAACCTTGCCTACGCTGTAGTCAAGTCCCTGATCCTTAGCTTCACCTTCCGTAATCCCGATGGATGCGATCTGCGGATGGCAGTAGGTGCAGCGCGGCATCGCAAGGTAGTCCTCGATCGGTTCAGGATCGTGGCCAGCAATCGTCTCAGCGGCGACGATGCCCTGATCGAACGCCACGTGTGCCAGTGGGAGTTTGCCGGTGACATCGCCGACGGCGTAGACGCCAGTGACGTTTGTCCGCATGTTGCCGTCGACCTCGATGAAGCCGGGGCCGTACGTCTCGACACCAACGTTGGCGAGACCGATGTCGTCGGAGTTGGGTTGGACACCGACGCCGAGCAGGACTTTATCGCAGGTGAAGGTCTGCGTTTCGCCATCTTCACCTACGGTGTAGCTGAGGGTGACGGTGCCGTCGGCGTTCTTCTCGACCCCTTTAACCATCGAGCCAGCGTTGATCTTGATGCCCTGCCGTTTGAACTGTCGCTCAAGTTCGGCAGAGACCTCTTCGTCCTCCTTCGGCACGATGCGCGGCAAAAGCGCGAAGAGCATGACTTCGACGCCATAAGCGTTGAAATAGTAGGCGAATTCGCATCCGATGGCGGATGCGCCGACGATAGCGATGGCTTTGGGTTGCTCTCGCAGTTCGAGTGCTTCTCTTGACGTAATGATGGATTCGCCATCGATTTCGAGTCCGGGCAGAGATCGGGCACGGGCACCAGTGGCGATGATGATGTTCTGTGCGGTCACCCACTGGTCGCCGTCGATCTGGACGCGGCTGGAGGACATGAGGCGTCCTGTGCCTTCGATGACAGTGATGTTGTTCTTGCGCATCAGGTAGCCGATGCCGCGGGTGAGCGTGTTGGATACGCGGCGGGAGCGGTCGACGGCTTTCGACATGTCGAAGCGGACGTTGTCGAACTCGATGCCCCAGTCGCTGGCGTGCTTCATCTCGTTGACGAGTTCGGCGTTCTTCAGCAGCGACTTCGACGGGATGCATCCCCAGTTCAAGCAAACTCCGCCTAGTCCGCCAATTCCGGTGCCGTCATCCTTCTCCACAATGGCGACGCTGAGGCCGAGTTGGGCAGCCCTGATCGCGGCGTGGTAACCGCCGGGGCCGGCGCCTAGGACGACTACATCGAAGACAGATTCTGAGTTGGACATCTAGGGAGTTACCTCAACACGGGCGACGTTAGACAAGCACAAGATTCGAGTCTATAACTACCGTTGCCCCGCCCCTCTGGATTCCGGCTTTCGCCGGAAAGACGACGGATTTTCGAAGGTCTCCCAGGGATAGGGTTAGGGGGATGGTCGATCCACGCGCGTGACTTCGTACAACCCTCTTAAGATCGCGGCTACTAGTACGCCCAACGCGGTGAATATGGCGACGCCGATGGCGAAGATGACGAGGTATGGGACCCAGCTTCCGGGGCAGTCGCGGAGACTGCTGCATACCCACCACGAAGCCATGGCGTAACCGAGGAATACGATGATGCCGGCAAGAAACCCTCCGAGCGCTCCGATCTTGATGCAGCGTTTCATGAGGTGAGATTCTAGATGT
>VXTA01000269.1 GCA_009837685.1 Chloroflexota bacterium
CCCAACCTCCGACCGCTACCCTCGCCGCGCTGGTATTCCCTCCAAACGACCGTTGGAGACCTTTGCAAAACCTCCGTCATTCTCGCGCAGGCGAGAAACTATCGGGGATTTGAGGCCGTAAACCGTTGGCAGTCGCTTAAGATACGTTTTGGTGACTTCGTGCGCTTTTTGACCAACAACTCCAACCGCGGCACCAACGGTCAGGCTTACAGCATCGGCGCTATGGTGCGGCGGGTGTTTTCGTTGCCCACCATATTGAGCGTCACTTTCGGGTTGGCGATCATCGGATTTCTGCTGTGGCGTGTGCTCGATTTCGAATGGGATGAATTCATCGAGCACCTAACCGGAATCAACTGGTGGCTATTCATATTGGCCGGGCTGCTTTACTACGTGAGCTTCTGGTTCCGAGGCTGGCGTTGGCAACTCATATACAACTCGGTCGCCACTCGATCAGACAACGCTGATATGAGACGGTCGCCCGCGCCCAACGTTCCCACCATGGCAGGATTGATACTGTCGGGATGGTTCGTAAATTCTGTCATGTTTTTCCGCATTGGCGACGCTTATCGTGCTTGGGCTTTGGCCGATAGAACTTCCAGCGACACGCCCACGGCTCTCGGAACAGTATTCGCCGAACGGGTGCAAGACATGGCAGTAGTTCTTGTGCTCGTCGTCGTATCTGCAATTTGGGCGCTGCTGGTAGATGGATTCGCCGCGTCCGGTCGGATCGTCGACGTTGCAGTGATCGTCGTAGCCATAGCCTCAGGCCTTGTGCTGTTGCTATTGCTCGTCCTCTACATGATGGGTAAAGCTGGAGATAGATTCGCGCGCTGGTTGCCAGCGCGATTCCGTGAACACTATCTGCACTTCCAAGGCGGCACTCTTGACAGCTTCAAGGGCGGCGACATGCCCAGGCTGATAGTGCTTGGCGTGTTGGGATGGGTGATGGAGGTGTTGAGGTTCTATTTCGTGGCCCAGGCGATGGGACTCGAAATGGCGATGAGCATCGCGATGTTCGCAGCCCTCGCCAATGCCATCATGACAACCATCCCTGTTCCGGGGGGACTAGGTTTTGTGGAAACGGCCCTGGTCACCATCTTGCTTCTAGTGGGACTGAGCCACACCGACGCATTCACACTGACGCTGTTGGACCGTGCAATCTCCTGGCTCAGCGTCGTCGTATTGGGTGGTATAGCATTTTTGGGGATGACGCTGAGACGCACTGCCAACAATCGATTGAACGCCGTCGAAGAGGTGAGTGCGAGTGAAGGGTGAAATCGGGTTCGAAGATGGCGCCCCTGACAGGACTCGAACCTGTGGCACACGGTTTAGGAAACCGTTGCTCTATCCTCTGAGCTACAGGGGCATATGGTTTTGACCCGCCACCATCATTCTAAATCGGCGGCGATTGCAGAGGTACCCAAGGAGATCCGATAAAGGAGTCTCGATGACAGTAGAGGCACGCCCAAATATCTTGCAGGTATTGCCTAGCAACGATTTTCAGCGCGTCCAACAGAACGGTGAATCCGAGTCACACTTAGTCGCCGTCATCGATGTCGGATCCAACTCCACACGCATGGAGGTCCTGCAACTGACAACCGACTACGATCTCCGCGTTGTGTCGGAAGTCAAAGCGCTGTTGCGATTGGCGAGCCGCAAGTCGAAAGACGGTCGGTTGCTTCCATCGGCGATCTCCGAGTTGTCACGCCTCATCGACGATTTCGCAACCGTAGCCAGAGCATCAGAAGTCGACGAAATCCGCGCCGTCGCCACCTCCGCCATGCGTGATGCCACGAACGGAGACGAAGTGCTTGAGCAGGTGCTTGACGAAACAGGCATCAAGCTCGAAATTATTTCCGGATCCCAAGAAGCGCAGTTCGGATTCCTTGGCGCAGTATTCACATTGCCCGCGCACGATGGCGTCCTTTTCGACATCGGCGGCGGCAGCGTTGAATTCTCTTTCTTTCAAAACAGGTCCCTCCAGAAGGCATACACTCTAGATCTCGGCGCGCTCCGTGTCAGCAATGACTTCCTGAAATCGGAAGAGCCTGAACACGAAGCGGTATTGGCCCTGCGGAGACACGTGAAGAAGATGTTGCGCGCCTCCAGTATGCCCGCAATAGGTGCAAAAGCCCAGCTGATCGGCGCTGGAGGAACGATCCGAAACCTGACCAAGATAGATCGCGAGACACGTGACCACTCCTTCGGACGTCTGCACGGCTCCGTCGTTCGATACGGCTCGCTGAAAAAGATCGTGAACGGGTTGCGCGGCTTGGATCGTGCGAGTTTGGAGTTCATGCCTGGCTTGAACCCTGAACGTGTCGACAGCATCCTTGGCGGTGCAATCGTCGCCTCTGAGATCGCCAAGTTCTTTGACAAGAAGCCCATCCTTGTGTCTGGTCGCGGCATACGCGAGGGCTTGGCGATGTCCGGCGTTATAGAGAAGCTGCCTTCGATCGAAGAGGTACGGCGTCGCTCGACATACGCTCTCGGTGCAAGATTCGACACTTGGGATCGACTCCGCGCTGACCGACGTGCCGCAATCGCCAGAAAGATGGCCGCGTTGCTGTTAGACCATCTGGACGACGAGATGACACAACTGATACCGCACGTCGCCCGCCTCATCGACACCGGTCGCAGCGTCAACTACTACGATCGCTACATGCACGCCGCCAACATCATCGAACAAGGTGAAATCGGCGGATTCTCGCACCGCGACATCGGTTTGATGTCGGCCGCGCTACGCTTTGGCGGCAGCTACTCCACATCAATGTCGAGGTACCGTCCAGAACTCAAAAAGTCCGATCGAACCATAGTCCGCAGAGCCACCAGCATCCTCCGGATATCCGATGAGATGGAGCGCCGGTTGGGAGCGGAAAGATATTCGCAGATCAAAATGAACTTAGTCGATGGCCGTCTCGAAGTTCGGGCACCAGAGTTGAACGCTTGGGAACCGAAACGTTTCGCCACACGCTTCAAGCGAACCTTCAAGTTGGACTTCGCGGTAGTCCTTTAGGGATCGCGCTAGCGCTGACGTCGCCTTTTGTGGACGCCTATCCAGATGATGCTGGCGATTAAGCCCAATGGCCAAGAAACAAAATGCGCGCGTACGGTCTCGGTGTTTGCGTTGCAACCACTACCGAGAGTTGCAGGCTTGATGACCCTTTTTTCCACCGGCTCGGGCGCATATCCCTCACCGAGCGCATCTAGGTCTTGTTGTGCTTCAGCCCTTAGTTTGGTACCGCTGCAAGCCCGGACTTCCAACACTCCCTGCTCGCCGTCGGCATAGACGACGTAATCCACGTGATTATCGAACGGGTATCCGCACCCAGCCGATCTGGCGGTGGTCAGACGCATGGTCTGGGGAACCTCGCCTTTCCACACTGTGTGGACGCTGAACTCAACCGTTAGAGGCTCATCAGGCGGGACATCTGCCGAGTCGATGTCGAAAGGCCAATCCTCGAAGTGCATTCTAGTCACTCTGCCGAGGAATACCGCCGAAGCTTCTTTCAGACGTTCATCGGTTGAGATCGCTTCACCGCATTCGCAGGTATCGATGCTTTGCGCGTCAACCAAGAACGAGTAGGCGAAGGCGCTGATCACCAGCACCATAGCCAACGCATATGTGAATCTGAAACGCATATACAGGAAACCCTGACAACACGTTACTCGGCATACAGGGTCCGCGCCTCAGCTATGCCAAAAACGAGCTATAGATCGCTTTCGAAATATCGCGCCAATTCGTCACGCTCGAATGTGGTGATTGCTATCAGCGAAGAGGTCCGATTCCTTCGAACATAAACCGATGAACCTTTTTTGCCGTCCGCATGTGATTCGACTCGGCCAATGACGCCCGTATCGATACCCGCGTCTCGTAGTGCATCAACCACCGCGTCTGCATATTCGGACTGAACGGTTGCCAACAGAGCACCAGACGAGATCAACCCCCAAGGGTCGATACCCAACGCATCACAGATCGATTGGCATAACGGCAGAACATTCACTGCGGATTTGTCAATCACGATCTCGACGTTTGAAGCGAACGCCAGCTCCTGCAACGCAGTCGCCAATCCACCCTCAGTTGGGTCGTGCATAGCGGTAATCTCACCAGCCGAGACTGCGGTTTGTGCGTCCTCGAGAACCGAGATGCCAGGATTAGTGAGCATCTCGGCAGCGGCATTGATGTCTGATGACGGGACGCCGGCTTGGACGAGCGCGTCACGACACTCGTTGGCGAGGATCGACGTGCCTTCGATGGCGATGCCTTTGGTAAGGATCACGGAGTCCCCAGGTTTTGCGCCAGATGCGGAGACAGTATGGCCCGTCGGCGCTTCGCCTAGCATGAAGCCGCATATCACTGGTTGAGTTACCGCAGGTGTGATTTCGGTGTGCCCACCTGCCAGCTGAACGTCAATCTCTTGCGCCGCCTCGCTGATCTGGGCAAAGATGCCGCGTATTTCGCTCTCAGTCGAACCCGGCGGCATCATCAGCGTCGCCAGAAACCATTTAGGTGTCCCACCCGCGACCGCGATGTCGTTGGCATTGACGTTCACCGCGTACCAGCCGATGCGGTCGGTGGCGAAAGTTATCGGATCGGTCTTGGCGAGTAGCGTACTTTCGCCGAAGAGTATGTGCGCGGCATCTTCGCCCAGCCCTGGACCGATCAGCAGCCTTTCATCCACGAACCCTTTCGGCAATCCGTCGATCAATTCTTGCAAGAGATGTCCCGGCAACTTGCCGTTCTTGAGTATGGTGATCTCTTGTGACACGGAAATCGCTCAAACTTTCATTCCATCGGGTTTGAGTTTCGCACGTCCTAGCGGAAGGTGGTATCACTCGTCTGGAGTGAAGGGCGGTAGTTGAGGTATGGGTTCTTTTGCGAAGAATGTAGCGACCGAATTAAGC
>VXTA01000012.1:0-4033 GCA_009837685.1 Chloroflexota bacterium
TCTGGCGGTACTTTTCGCGTCCGAAATCGGTCGTACGGCACGGCTTTGCCGGACAGTGCACCAGTAACGATCACGGTGGTGCGCGGCGCAAATGTGATTGTCTATCCCAAAGACGCGCGATAACGCCAACTCAATATGTCCGGTCATCCCGGATTTGCAACTCGGGTAATGTCCGACCAACTGCCGTAATAGCGTTCGGCAATTCAATTGTCGGGATATTTATTACTCGCTCAACCACATCAGGGCAACGGCGTATGGTCGCCGCTATTCATAAATTTTGGGGATATAGCCCAGGTCAAACAGCAAAATCACCGCAAAACCTGCAACGTGGTATAACGAATCACAACTCGGAGTCGGCTATTTTGACAAGCAGCGGAGGTGGCCAAAATGACTTACAAATTAAGTGTTCTGTTAGTAGTTCTGATGGTTGTCGCTTTGCCAGCCATTGGTTGCGGTATCATCGGCGATTCGGATGACGATGAACCATATCGCATCGGTGTCATGGAATCACTGACCGGCCCCGGAGAAACCTACGGGACGGTGGCGAACCAAGCCAAGCAGCTTGCGGTTGAGGAGATCAACGCAGCTGGAGGCGTGAATGGCCGCATGATCGAACTCGTGGTTGAAGACTCTAAATGCAGCGCCCAAGACGCCATCACCGCATACAACAAACTGACTGACGTCGACGAAGTCAAGATCATATTGGGCACTTCCTGCAGCGGCGCAATGCTGGGCGCCGCACCGTTGGCGGAAGAGGACGGAACCATACTGTTCTCTGGCTTGGCGACAAACCCTGACATCGCAACCGCTGGCGACTACATCTTCCGAACGTCGATGAGCGATGCCCAGTTGGGTGTCGATACCGGAAACCTTTTGTGGGCCGACGGCATCCGGAACCTAGCGACGATTACTGAATCTACCGACTATGCCGAAGGCGTTCGCCGCACTTCAGTCGCGCAATTCGAGAAGCGAGGAGGTACCGTCGTCGCCGAAGAGCGTTACGCCTCCGACGTGACAGACTTCCGAACGCAGCTGACCAAGCTGACCAACGCCAATCCCGACGCGATCCACCTCGCCGCGCAATCGGAGTTTGCTGGTGGAACCATCGTGAAGCAGGCACGTGAGCTCGGCTACGATGGCCCGATCTACTCCGAAGTTGTGCCCATCGGTGCTACAGCGCTGGAAATCGCCGGCGATGCCGCCAACGGCCTAATAGCAGTCACCGCCGACCTTGATCCCGCCAACAACAAGGCGCAAGAGGTGCTCGCAAACTTCAGGGAAAAATACGATTACGTCACCTTGGCGTGGTACCTGGGTTCCGCATACGACGATGTCTACATCACCGCCGAGTGTCTGAAGCAGACGGAAGACGATCAAGATGCAGACGGCTTCCGAGACTGTCTGTACGGCATAACTTGGAGTGGCGCGATCGGCAACAGCTACAGCTTTGATTCGAACGGGGAAGTCGTGGGCCTGTCCAACGTGGTAGTCGAGGTGTTGCCCAAAGGTGAACGAAACGAAGATAACCAAGGATACAAAGTCTTGGGCCCAGCACCGCTGGAATAGACGATCAGATCACCACAGGTCGCAGCGACTCGAGATCCAGAGGCTCATACCGACCAAAAACGGGCGTTGAAATCAGCGTCTGATCATTAAACCTGCGATCAGTCCTGACATTGGTCGCAGGTTTAGCGGATACTGGAAGCGTCGCCCTAGATCGCTTTGAAATGATCCTCGGAAATCGAGCTAACGCAAGTGACTGACGTTCGTAGCTACTTCTCTAATCGCAGCAACCTTCTCGCGGTTGCGTTGACTGCACTGGTGGTTGCCTATATCGGCTGGAAAATAACCGAATCTCCTGATCAGGCGCTCCAATTCGCGTTTAATGGGATGTCAGTGGGTGCGGTCTACGCGCTGGTGGCGATGGGCTTCACGATCGTCTACAGCACGGTCTGGTTCTTCGATATGTACTACGGGGCGGCTGCTGCACTGGGTGCCTACGGGGTTTTCTACCTCAGATCTTCGGAGACTTTGGGAGGGCTATACGAAGTTAACAACCCGGTCGTCAACGGCATCTTCTCGCTGGTGGTGGTTGGAGTCGTTTTTTGGGCCTTGCACACGGCTCTGTATTACCGTCTGCGAGATCGGTACAGCGACACTGTCCTGCGTATCGGGTTCGGCGTGGCCGCGCTCATTGCAGGCGCGTACATAGACATTGTCCTGACGCGCCCGGAAAATCTTCATATCACATTGGGCCCCGCTATCGCCATCCTGACCGCACTCGGATTAGTCTGGATCGGGCGAACTGCCTATACAAATTTCGTCTCTTCCAGTGCACCCCTAGCTGTGACGATCGCGTTGACCGCCATCGGGACCGCAGTCGGGATTTTGGTAGCCATCTGGTTCTCAGATGCTCCGGAGTCGAAGCTCTACCTCAGTTGGGCAGTCTCATGCTTCTTGGCAGGCACGGTTTCATTGGCACTTTACCGTGGCCTCTACGTCTTTATGCGAGAGAGGGCGCGGTCGCCCCTCGTAATGTTGGTCGCGACACTAGGTATCCTTCTCGCATTCAGCGCTCTCATAGTCATCGTGTTCGAACCCACCCCGCGACCATTGCCCGAACCGTTCGGCAATGAAACGATGAACATCCTTGGAGCCACCATCAAAGGCTTCAACATCTTTACGATTGCTATCGCCGTCATCGGTTTCCTCGGGTTGACGTGGCTGCTGAAAATGACCACGTTCGGTAGGACGGTACGAGCCATCGGGGACGACGAAGAGGTAGCCAAGGTAGTCGGCATCAACACCACCGTCATCGTGGCGATAGTGTTTTTCATTGGTGCGGTATTCGCCGCGTTGGGCGGATTGCTCAGCGGTCACGACACGGCGATCCAACCACGCATGGGCTTGCTCCTGTTGTTGAAGGGATGGATAGCGTCGGTTGTCGGTGGTATCGGGAATCTGCAAGGTGCCATCGTTGGCGGCTTCATACTCGGAATGTTGGAGCAGTTCGGCATATGGGATCTTGCCGGAGAGTGGCGCGACGTAGTTTCGTTTCTCGTCTTGATACTCTTCCTGTCGTTCTGGCCGACGGGCATCCTGCCTAGGAAGTAGGACCGATCGCATGAACAACAGTTCCGCAGCAACATCTCCGTCAGTCCTCGAACGAGGTATGCACACGTTGAGGGAGAAAGGTGACCTCGAGCTTTACGCCAACGTTCTCATCATCGGAATCGCCGTTATTTTCACGCTATGGCAAGGCACTGGTTTCGCCATAACGCTGGCGACCGTGTTCTGCATCTGGGCCATATTGTCCGTGAGCTTAAATCTGGTCGTCGGCTACACCGGACTGCTGTCGGTTGGGCACATAGGCTTCTTCGGGATCGGTGCCTACGGAATGGCGATCCTGACCTCTGACACCTCGTACGAACTGCTTCGAACCGAAGCGATTCCGCAGTTCGGATGGCCCTTTTTCGCGGCACTACCGGTCTGCGTGTTGGCAGCAGGCGTAGTGGCCCTTGGTGTTGGCGCGGTGTTCAACCGATTTAGGGACGACATCTACGTTCTGGTGTCGTTCGGGTTCGCGATCATCGCTTTCAACGTGTTCTTGAGTTGGCGCGCGTTGACCAGAGGCGCATTCGGAATTCACGACGTGCAGCGACCGAGCATCGGGGGATGGCAGCTCACTGGCGACATAGAATTTCTGATCTTCTGCGTAGTCTTTCTGCTCATCGCGGTCGGCATATCGTGGTTCCTCGTCTCCTCCTCATTCGGGCGTGTGTTGAAGGCGATACGAGAGGACGAGCAGGTAGCTCAGGTGTTTGGCTACCAGACCACTTACTACAAACTGGCGATATGGGTGATCTCGGCGATGATGGCCGGTCTGGCAGGCGGGTTGTTCGGCAGCTATACCAAATTTGTCGATCCTAACTCCTTCATACTTCTCGAATCGATGCTGCTCGTATCGATAGTGATACTTGGCGGCTTGGCTTCAATCCGCGGGTCTTTGCTCGGAGCATTGGCTTTCGTGCTG
>VXTA01000012.1:4043-4869 GCA_009837685.1 Chloroflexota bacterium
CCGACAGGTGGTTTTGGGTGTGCTACTTGTGCTGCAGATGCTTTTCATGGCGCAGGTATTGGCTGGGAGGTACAAGTTGTGATTTCTCAAAACGTCGATCAAAAAACCGACCTCAGCGAATACTACGGAATCGAGACCATCGGTATTACCAAGCAGTTTGGTGGCGTTAAGGCGCTGGACGATGTTTCGCTGACGATACCGTTGTTTGGGATCACTAGCATCGTCGGTCCCAACGGCTCGGGGAAATCGACCTTTGTCAACCTCGTCACGGGTGTGCTCCCGTACGACGATGGAATCGTGAAGATCGAAACCAACTCGTTCAAAGTGGTCCACGCTCACGAGACGCCAGAGCATGGCATCACTCGGACGTTCCAGGAAGTACGACTGTTCGATCAGATGACGGTCTGGGACAACATGATGGTGGTCTTGACCAACCGAAGCCTATTGCCCTCGATTTTCGAACGCTCAAAGGCAGAGCATCGCAAGAAGACTGAGGAGATTCTCAAGCAGGTAGGGATGTGGGAGAAACGTGAATCGATGGCTGGTGAACTATCGTACGGTCAAAGAAAGTTGCTGGAAATCGGACGAGCGATGGCGCTCGAAGTGCAGGTATACATCCTCGACGAACCGTTCGCAGGCCTATTTCCGCAAATGCTTGAACGAGTGAAAGACTTGTTGCGCGACCTACGAGCCAGCGGACGAACTGTCGTCTTCATCTCGCACAACATGGACATCGTTCGGGAGCTGTCCGACTACATAATCGTGCTGGAAAGCGGCAAATTCCTTTTGGCAGGTGAAGTTGAGGAGGTTCTCAACCGGCCGGAAG
>VXTA01000057.1 GCA_009837685.1 Chloroflexota bacterium
GTACAAGTGAATGGAACGTTCCGTCTTGGAACCACGATCCGGCGAATGATGCCACGATCCGGACGCGTTTGGAGGCGGAGAATCCGATGGGAATGCAGCGGGCCCTTGCGGCGAAGCAGAAGCACTTCCGAACGCGGATGTGGAATCGGTTGGCGGGAGATGAGTCGTTGGTTCTCTCGTATCGTGATAAGTGGGCTGGCGGGAGTTGGAACTAGCCACCGTTTCCCGAAGAATCGAGCGATTATGCGTGTCGTCGGTGCAGTAGGTGGATAAGGTCTGATGTCTATGTCCGATTCACCGACTTCTTCGATCCGGGGTTCTGAGCTTGCCAGCGACTTTACGGTTTCGCTGGATATCGACAAGCGGATGTACCGGGAGGACATCGCGGGTTCGATTGCGCATGCCGAGATGCTGGGGAAGCAGGGGATTGTTTCGAGTGAAGATGTTGAGGCGATAATCGGGGGATTGCGGCGAATACGGGAAGAGATCGAGGCGGGTGAGTTTGAGTGGAAGCCGGAGCTTGAGGATATTCACATCAATGTTGAGGCTCGGCTTTATGAGTTGATTGGAGACGCGGCGGGCCGGTTGCATACGGCTCGTTCGCGGAACGATCAAGTGGCGACGGATGCTCGGTTGTACGTAAAACGGATCGCTGGGGAGTGTCGCGCGTTGTGTCGGGGGTTGCAGAGAGCGTTGCTAGATCGTGCGGAGGAGAATGTTACTACTATCGTCCCCGGTTACACGCATTTGCAGCGTGCGCAACCGGTTTCGTTTGGGCATGTCATGATGGCCTACTACGAGATGTTCGGACGTGATGCGGAAGCGTTTGGCTCGGCGCGAGCTACGGCGGATGTGTTGCCGTTGGGAAGCGGTGCGTTGGCGGGCGCGACGTATCCACTGGATCGAGAGTATGTGGCAGAACGGTTGGGATTCTCGGCGGTCAGTGCCAACTCGATGGACGCGGTTTCGGATCGTGATTTCATTCTCGATTTCATATTTGCCGCTGCTAAGACGATGACACACCTCTCTCGATTGTGCGAGGACATTGTTATCTGGTCTTCGGAGGAGTTCGGGTTTATACAGCTCAGCGACGCATATTCGTCGGGTTCGAGCATGATGCCGCAGAAGCGGAATCCGGACTATGCGGAACTGATCCGCGGGAAGTCCGGCCGCGTGTTTGGATCATTGGTGTCGGCGTTGACGACACTGAAGGGTCAGCCGCTGACGTACAACCGGGACCTTCAGGAGGACAAACCTCCGTTGATGGATGCTTACGACACGGTTATCGGTTGCCTGTCAGCTGCGAGGGGCATGATTGCCGAGATGACAGTAAGCATCGATCGCATGGATGGGGCGTCTCAAGGACGCGATATTTTGGCTACGGACTATGCCGATCATCTGGTTCGCGACCATGGTATGCCTTTCCGTGAAGCCTATGTGCGAGTTGCGGCTCACACAAGAGGCGAATCGATAGGTGATATCGAATTTCCGGATTTGTCGGCGGCGGAATCCGTTGCGGCGCGTGACGTTGCGGGTGGGACGGCACCGGGGCGGGTGCGTGAGGCGATCATGCAGGCGTATGGCGAGCTTGGGTCGGCTCGGTTGAGTGGAGAGTGGTAGATATTCGACAAAAAGCGTGTCTTCGGGCTGCGAAAGCCTTCTGGTCTATCTGAGTTCGTATAGTTAGACATCGGGTCAGGTTCGTCACAGAGCGCTAGACAACTCGGGGTATCTTCAGGTTTGTTCAATGCCATAGCTTCCAGCGTCGGATCATGGCGCGGTGTCGCAATTCTCATCGTTGCTTGGGTCGTTATCGCAGGTGTCATTCAATCCCTCTCGCCGAGTATTGAGGACGTTTCGACAAACGATCAGGCAGAGTTTTTGCCTAATGAGACTGAGGCGTTGCAGGCGATTGAGCTCGGGAGTGAAAAGTTCCCGACGTTCAGGGGACTGCCAGCGATATTGATCTATCGCAACCCGGCGGGCATCACAGATGAGGATGTCGCCAAGGTGGCAGAGATTGACGCATTGATACGCGCCGACGAGACGCGTGGGAACATAGCGCTAGTCATCTCGGACTTCGGGGAATCTGAATTTAGTGACGGTTCGAGCCGGCCGAGGCAACCATCAGAGCCGAAAATCTCGCCTGACGGGACCGCTATGACGATCACGGTGGTGATTTCGGGATGGCCGGGTGAGGATGAGTTCGGCGAGACAGTCGAGTGGCTGCGCGAACTAGATGAGAAGGTAGCTGTCGAGTTGCCGTCTACGTTCGAAGTCACTGGTAGAGCCGGGATTCTTGCGGATGCCATTGTGGTGTTTCAGTCGTTCGACTTCCGTGTGAGCGCGATCACGATCGTGTTGGTGCTGGTGATTTTGTTGGCGATCTATCGTTCGCCGCTATTGGCGTTGCTGCCTGTGGTCACAGTCGGCATCGCTCTTACGGTGGCGCAATCAATCGCCGCCTTGCTTGCGGACAATTTTGAACTGTCTCTGAATGGGCAGGTCACGGCGATCATGGCAGTGTTGATGTTCGGAGCGGGGACTGATTTTACGCTGTTTATCGTTTCTCGGTATCGCGAGGAGCTTCCGGTGCGGAAGGACAAGTTCGAGGCGATCACCACCACGATGCGGGCGGTTGGTCCTTCGATCGCCTCTAGTGCGGGAACCACGGTGGTCGCGATGTTGGCTCTAGCATTGGCGCTGTCTGGAAGTCTGAAGACTATGGGGCCGATGCTGGCGATGGCGGTCGCGGTGATGCTGGTGTGTGCGCTGACGTTGATACCTGCGGTGCTGGTTGCGATGGGGCGAGTAGCGTTCTGGCCGATCAAGAGAATTGAGCCGAAAGACGAGGAGTCGGGTATCTGGAACCGCGTCGGGAGGCTTGTATCCAAGCGCCCCGGTGCGTTGCTGACGATTACGTTTGTAGCGTTGGTCGTGCTGTCGGCTGGATTGTTTGAGTTCACGCCACGGTTCAGTTTTGTAGCTGGTTTCCCGGACAGTGCGGAGTCGAAAACGGGCTTCGAGACGCTGAAGTCGGCGTATCCACCTGGTGAGTTGGCACCGACTACGGTTTACGTTTCGAAAGAGGGCGTGTCGGTTCTGGATCACTTGCAGGCCATCGAAGATCTCTCGGCGGCACTGGTGGCTGACCCTATAGTCAGCAGCGTGACGTCGATCACGCGTCCGCTTGGCGAGCGGTTGCCGGTGGGCATTGAGCAAGTTCAACCGCTCGTTTCGATGATTCCTGACGACCCAAGCGAGATTGGCGCGTTGATGGCGATGTTACCGCCAGAGCAGGCGCAGCTTGCGGGTTCGTTCTTGGCGGGTCAGAGGTTGGTTTCAACTGACCGGACGACTACGAAGCTTGAGGTGGTGCTCAACGAAGATCCTTACGACGCTCAGGCGATGGATGCGGTGCCGCGGTTGAGGGAGACGGTGCGTGATGTGGTGGGCGCGTCGAGTTTGAGTGGAGCGACGGCGGTAGTCGGTGGTGAATCGGCAACGAACTACGACAGTCGGACTGCGACGATACGCGATTTCCAAGTTATTGCGCCTATTGTGATCGCGGCGATTTGGATCATTTTGGCGATTCTCTTGGGCAGCGTAGTTGCGCCAACATACCTTGTCATCAGCGTCGTTCTTAGCTTCGCGGCAGCGCTGGGTATATCGATCGTTATTTTCGAGAACATATTCGGACACGATGGGATGGCGTTCGATTCGATACCGTTCATCTTCGTGTTCTTGATCGCACTTGGTGCGGACTACAACATTTACATAATGTCAAGAGTGCGTGAGGAGACGCGGACTCGAGGGTTGGCTGAGGGCACGCGGTATGCGATCACGCGTACTGGGGGTGTCATCACGTCGGCGGGTATCATCCTCGCGGGTACGTTCTCGGTATTGACGACGTTTCCACTGCTCGATCTCTTTCAGCTAGGGTTCACGGTGATGCTGGGGATCTTGATAGACACGTTCGTTGTCCGTGCGATCATGGTTCAGGCGATAGTGATGAAGCTGGGCGAGATCAACTGGTGGCCGTCGAAGACGCCGCGGACTCATTCCCTGGCGATGGAGCGTTCGTCGAGCAGCGTCAAGAACTCGTCGTAATTCGATATCGTCTGCAGAGTTTTGACCAAGTGTCCTGCATCGGTGGATTGTTGCCGCAACTCCCATATCTGGCGCGCCAAGGGGCTTGTAGAGGCAGGGCCGTCGGCGTAGAGGCCGTGGAAGGCGAAGTAGGCCTGGTTGATTTTGCGGATGTTATGTCCGTTTTCCACTAGCTCTAGGCGGCGGTTTTCCATGTAGGTCTCGGCATCTTCGATCTTGCCTTGATCCAGCAACTCGTCTGTGCGATGGCGGGTTTCGTGCAGGAATTCTCGGACATCGAACCTTTCGTCTTCTTCCTCGGAACCTTTGTCGTAGTGATCGGGAATGTATGGAGGTTCCAGTGTTTCGACGTTTTCGTCAGTGATTTCGTTGTAGACGGTGCGTCCGATCTCTTTTCCGACGAGGTTGGCGAGGGTTTCGTTGAGGGATGTCATGTCACCGCCGGACCAGTAAGAACGTCCGAGTGGATGGAATAGTAGATAAGCATGGAGCCACTCATGTGCGGACACCTCAAGTAGTGCTTGCAGGCTGTAGTCGGAAGGGACTAGATTTGGGAACGATGCCAAGCCGCCTGTTGGGAGGACGACCGCTGAGAGATCGGCAGAGTTGAAGATCTGGGTTTCCATCCGTTCCTTATCGCTCTCGGTGAGGTCGGGTTTGAGAATCCTGACCGAGTCACGTTCGATGACATCGCGTGGCGAGGTCACGAGAACGTGAGGAGTGTCGTCG
>VXTA01000160.1 GCA_009837685.1 Chloroflexota bacterium
AGGGTGGAATATCGACTCCGTTCATCGTCCACTGGCCAGAAACCATCACCGAAAGTGCCATAATCGACAACGTCCCGATGCACATCACCGACATCTCGGCGACGATCTACGATGCCGTCGGCGCTGTCTACCCGACCGAGTATGACGGCAACGAGATCACACCTCTAGAAGGCGAGTCGATCGTACCGATATTGGAAGGCAAGGAGTGGGCACGAGAAAAACCCGTCGCCGTTGAGCACGAGGGCAACCGAGGCATCCGAATCGGCGATTGGAAGCTCGTCGCCGAGTGGGACAGTCCGTGGGAGCTGTACAACATTCCCGAAGACCGCACCGAGCAGCACGACTACGCCGCAACGGAACCCGAACGGGTCGCGTCGATGATCGAGGAGTACGACGCATGGGCGGAGCGCGCCGGAGTCGTTCTATGGCCCGTTCGCGAAGGGCTTTTAGCGAAGCGGTTTAAAGGCAAACGAGACCACATTTCGCAGCATCGCGGGCCGGGGAACGTTGGAGAACGTCGATCTGGATAAAACCCTCAAATGACGAGGTTGGCGATCAGGATCGCCGCGTTGATCACTATCGCGGCTAGAACTCCCGCTGCTAGGTCGTCCAGCATGATGCCCCAACCGTTCGGAATGGCTTCCAGCCGCCTAATCCCTAGCGGCTTCACGATGTCGAACAGCCGGAAAAGCAGAAACGCCGCGAGCACAGACCACCATTCGACTGGAGCCAGTATCAGGAACGCCGCGAGCTGACCAGCAACTTCATCGATCACGACCTTGCTCGGATCCGGATCTTCGTCAGACTTCACTCGCGCCGATACCGCCACACCGACGAAAAATATGACCACGATGGCCGCGATAAGAATCATGTTCAAGCTGATGTCGCCCCCACCCCGGGCGAACACGTAGTAGACAACCGCGGTAACCGCGCTCGCCAGCGTCGCCTTAGCAATCGGAGTCAGGTACGCGACGCCCAAACCCGTAGCTAGGGCTAGAGACGCGAAATCCAAGAAGCGTTTAGTCATGAACCACCACAGCCAGATCTTCGAACTGAGCAACTCAATCTTATGTTGCCGACTATCCACGCGATAATGGAGCTTCATGCCCTCCGATGAAGATTCTCTCGCTCCGAACTCAGGGATAACCGCACGTCTATCCGACGGTTTCAAGGTCGCGATCGAGATCGAAACCTCCCGCGGCCTTGCCATGGAAGAAGGCGCTCGCCACTCGGTAGACCTCGCCAAAGCAGCATCGCAGGGCGGAAGAGTCGACGCCGTCTGTTTCACCGACAACCCCGGCGGCAATCCACACATCACTCCCGAAACGCTGGGCCGCGAACTGCTGGATGGCGATGCCGAAGTCGTCATCAACCTCTCTTGCAAGGACTACAATCGCAATGCTCTTGAAGGACGCCTCTGGTCACTCTCCAGCCTCGGATTCCGCAACGTACTCTGTCTCTCCGGCGATTACCCGGTAGACGGGTTCTCGGGTCAGGCTCAACCCGTTTTCGACACCGACTCTGTTGGTCTGCTCGAACTGATACGCCGAATGAACGAAGGGTTGCGTGTAACGCTTCCCGGACGGCGCAACGCTGAAACTGAACTCGGACACACAGCGTACCATCCCGGGGCTGCAGTCAACCCCTTCAAGCTCTATGAGGGCGAATACCTGACGCAGCTATACAAGATGGACTTCAAACTCCGAACTGGCGCCGAGTGGCTCGTGTCTCAAATCGGGTACGACGCCCGAAAACACCATGAGCTAATCCGATACCTCAACCTCAAACACGGCGAAGCTGCTCCACCAATCCTCGGCTCGATCTTTGTTCTGAGCGCTCCAGCTGCACGATTCTTTGGTCGATGGGGCATCCCCGGAGTCGCCGTCAATTCCGAACTCGTCGATGTTGCGAACCGCGCCGCCAAATCAAAAGACCGCGGACGCGCATTCTTCAACGAATTCGCCGCCAAGCAGATCGCCGTCTTGCGCGGGACCGGCTACAGCGGCGTCTACCTCTCCGGCAGGCTCACATACAAACGCATCGAGCAGATACTCGACATCGCCGAAAGCATCACTGGCGACGGTTGGAAGGACGCCGCCGCCGAGATCGGCTACTCTCAACCCGACGAGTTCTATCTCTTCGAACCCGGCGACAGCGCCAACACCGCCTCAGACAAATTGAACCGCGAATACGATACCCGCCGAGGTCGTCCGGCGTCGATCCTCAGACGCGCTCTTCACCCCGACTTCGCGTATCGCATCGGCCGTTTCGGCAAACACGCTATTTTCGATCACGACGCGCCCGGGTTCAACGCCAGCGCAGCCGTGTATCGCCAGATCGACAAGAGCAAAATCGCAACCAAAGTTGCCCACGCCGCCGAGCAGATGATGAAGGTACCGCTATACGGCTGCCGAGACTGCGGCGACTGCTCGCTCCCCGAAATCGCCGAACTCTGCCCGGAGTCCCAGTGCGTCAAGAACCAGCGCAACGGACCCTGCGGCGGCACTCGAGCCGGCAAGTGCGAAATCCTCGACAAAGACTGCATCTACCTCCGCGCCTACAACACCCTCAAACTCTACGGCGAAGAAGAAGATATGCTCAACCACCCGGTAACCTTCACCGACTCCTCCCTCAAAGGCACCGCATCCTGGGCAAACACCTTCTTGAAGCGCGACCACTACGCGAAAGAGTGATCACCCTTACCCTAGCCCTCTCCCATCAAGGGAGAGGGGACACAATTTGTGCGAGAGCGACGTAGCAGCGGCGGGACCAAGATTCCCTCTCCCCTCCGTGGGAGAGGGTTAGGGTGAGGGGGAACCGATGAATATTCAAACGTAAACTCATCCACTGAGCTTTCGCGATATCCTGCTATCCACATCTAAACCTTGAACGGACGGAGATCCGATGCAATTCGATCTGCTAATCATCAACGGCACTGTTTACGACGGCACCGGCGCGCCCGGCATTAGAGCCGATGTCGGAATCGACGGCAAGCGCGTCTCCGCGATCGGCGATCTGTCCATGGCAAACGCCACACGCGTAATTGACGCGACAGGTCTAGCCGTAACCCCCGGCTTCATCGATGTCCACTCCCACGCCGATGCTGCGTTGCTCAGAGACGGCCAACACGCATGCGGCATCCGACAGGGCGTCACCACCGAGATCATCGCTCCAGACGGCCTCACGCTGGCTCCGCTCTCACACAACAACTATCTGATGTATATGCACTATCTGAGCGGCATCTTGGGCTACGCGTCCGAAGATCTAGACATGTCAACGTACGCCACCGCGATGTCGAACTACCACAACAAGACATCGTGCAACGTCGCCATGTTCCTCGGACACGGCCCCGTCCGACTCGAAGCCGTAGGCGGCATGATCGACGAACCTTTGACCGGCGGCAGCTGGAAACGTGCGGAACGCATAATCCGCGAGAGCTTCGAGCAGGGCGCGTGCGGCTTCTCCACCGGACTGTCCTACTACCCCAACTCCTTCTCCGACACCGACGAACTCGTCAACATCATGAAGGTCGTTAAGGAGTACGAACTTCCGCTGTCCATCCACCTCCGAAACCACAACACCGACCGCGGGTTTGCGGGCGGTGGTGTCGAAGAGGCGATGGAGATCGGTCGGCGCTCAGGCGCGCAGATCCATCTGGAGCACTACCGCACGCAACCCGACTCCGCTGGCGACCTCGAAGCAATACTCGAACCAGTCGAACGCGCCAAGTCAGACGGCGTAGACGTGACACTGGAGACCTATCCCTACCCGGTCGGCTCCAGCTTCCCGCAGACATTCTTCCCCAGTTGGTTCCACGAGGGCGGACCCGAAGCGATGTTGAAACTACTGGCTGACGGTGAAAACCGAGAAGACGTGATAGCAGGTATCCGTAGCGGGACCCGAGGCGGTGTGTCGGGAAACGTCTGGTCGAACATCGGTTCAGACGCGAACAAGCACTTGGAAGGTATGGACTTCGAGGACGTGGCGGCGGAGTGGAATGTATCCGTTGAAGAGATGATGTGCCGCGTCATGCTCGAAGAAGACCTCAACTGCGGTTTCCGCGGCGCACCTCCTGCTAGTACCCGAGTCTGGCAGCAGGTCGAGGCCGACATCATGGAGCTTATGCAACGACCCGACTACATGGTCGGATCCGACGCCATTCCTACCGGTGGCATGGTCCACCCGCGCGCCTACGGCTGCTTCCCGCGCATGATCGGGAGACTCCGTCGCCGTCACAACATCCCGCTCGAACTCATGGTCCAGCGCCTATCCCAGAACGCCGCGCTGCGCTTCGGACTAAAAGATCGTGGCGAGATCGCAAATGGCAAGTTCGCAGACATCGTAGTGTTCGACTCCGAACGCATTACAGATCGAGCCACCTTCGAAGATCCTGAGCAGTTCCCAGAGGGCATCCCCTTCGTCGTGGTCAACGGTCAGGTTGCCGTAGATCACGAGAGGTTGACCGGCGTGTTGGCAGGCGAAGCAGTTTAGGCGCAACTCCCATCGCCATCCCCGTCTCACCCTCACCCTAACCCTCTCCCATCAAGGGAGAGGGGACACAATTTGTGCGAGAGCGACGTAGCAGCAGGAAAAATCCCCTCTCCCCTACGCGGGAGAGGGCTAGGGTGAGGGGGATCGGCGGACAAAGGGGAGGACGAGGCGGCACAGCCTGAAAAAAGTCCCCTCTCCCCTCCGTGGGAGAGGGTCAGGGTGAGGGGGATCGGGGAACGCGAGGCGGCACAGCCAGAGAAAAATCCCCTCTCCCCTCCGTGGGAGAGGGTCAGGGTGAGGGGGATCGGCGGACAAAGGGGAGGACGAGGCGGCACAGCCTGAAAAA
>VXTA01000142.1 GCA_009837685.1 Chloroflexota bacterium
ACACATACTCGTACCGCACCTTAGCCCGCGCCGGCACCGTATGATGCAACCAACGCTCCCGCCGTTGCCCCTCCAACTTGATCAGATCGAAATACCGATCCTCCCCATCCATCTCCAGAACCGACATCTTGACATTCGTGATCTTCATAACACCAACGATCCTATACGCAAAACCCTAATCCCTCCCCTTTTTGCGTAGTGCAGCGGAGCAAAAGGGGGACGCGAGTGAAGCGCAGCGAAACTCGCAGGGGGTTCATACCCGCGACTACCACCGCCATCCCTACGCACCTCCTGTCGTTCCCGCGACCACCGTCATTCCGGCGAAAGCCGGAATCCAGGGGGGTAGAGGTAGGCCAGCCCCTTTCGTAAAACGAAAGGGGCGCGCACAAGCCCAAAACGACCGACACATTGAGTGCGCGGGGTATGCCCGCACGGCAATATCCCCTCTCCCTTGATGGGAGAGGGCTAGGGTGAGGGTGACAACTCACACTACGCGCATTCCTCTAACCCCAATCACAGCCCATCATCAAAAATCATGGCAATCATAGTTCAAACACCCAAGTATCATGGCAATCATCCAGAATCATCACGATCACAGTTCAAACAACGAGGCAACACCATGCCAACAACCACAATGCGCGCAGCCCTTGACGACGGCACCGGCATATACCAAACCCAAGACGTCCCCATGCCCGAAATGTTCGAGGGCGCGGCACTGATACGAGTCAGGCAGACCGGCATCTGCGGCTCCGACCTCCACATGACCACCCGCCGCGAAGAGGCTCAAGACGTCCCTTCAGGACACGAAGTCACCGGCGAGATCGTGGAGCTCCCGCCCGGCGATCACAAGTTGAAGGTCGGCGACCGCGTCGCCATCGACACCGTATGCGCCGGACGCGCCTGCCTAAACTGCCGATTCTGCGACTACGGACAGTACCGCCACTGCATGGGCTTCGCAGACGACACCGGCGGCGGATTCGCAGAATACATGACGCGCCGCCCGCAAGGGTTGTTCAAGCTCCACGAAGACATGGACTGGAC
The DNA here is from genome assembly GCA_009837685.1 of Chloroflexota bacterium. GTDB lineage: Bacteria > Chloroflexota > Dehalococcoidia > Lucifugimonadales > Lucifugimonadaceae > Bin127. Next base: position 1,042 of record VXTA01000142.1, read on the forward strand.
CGACGGCGCGCTCGTCGAGCCCATGGCCGTCTCCGTGCACGGGCTCCGCTACGCCGGCATGAAGCCCGGCGACGTCGTCGCAGTCGCCGGATCGGCGCCCATCGGCCTGTCATCCATCGCCGCCGCCAAAGCTTTTGGCGCAAGCATCATCTTCGCATCCGCAAAGTACCCGCAGCAGGCCGAACTTGCCACAAAGATGGGAGCCGACATCGTGACCGGCGCCGAACCCGGAGAACTCGCACATCGCGTCATCGACGAGACCGACGGCGTCGGCGCTGACGTGGCGGTAGAGTCCGTCGGTGGACACCAGACCGACACTTTCCACGAAGCCCTCAACTCCACTCGCAACCAAGGCACCATGGTCTACCTCGGCGGCATCAAAGTCCCCATGGAGATCGACCTCTTCGACCCCCTCCTCCGCGAGATCAAGATCATCTCATCCAACTGCTACGGCATCATCAACGGCGTCCACGACTACCAGATCGCCATCACCCTCCTAGGCTCCGGCGCATACCCCTACCGCGAAGCCGTAAAACACCGCTACAACCTAGAACAAATCGCCCCCGCCTTCAACACCGCCTTTGACAAAACCACCGGCGCCATAAAAGTCCACATCGTCCAGAATTGAGACCAAACTCGATGAGAGCGCGCAACGGAACACTTGGGTAATGCCCTCAGCCCAAACACAATCCACCCAACTAGACGACACCGCGATCGAGTACCTCGGCAACATCCTCGATCGCCATGAAGCTGGCGATTCCGAGAACGACATCCGCACCGCTTTCCGCGATTTCGCCTTGCAAACTGGCATCATCGCCAACCAGAACGAAATCAAAACCGAAGTTCCGCCAGCTGCCGACAGCATTCAGCGCGTCGATATGTACACGCGCAACACCTACATCGAGTTCAAACGAAACCTCATCGTCCACGGTCAGGTAGACCCCAGCTACACCGATCAACTGGACGGCTACCTCTTGGAAGCGGCAAAAGCTGGATGGGGCATCGAGAACGGAATCCTCACCGACGGCAAACACTTCCTCAAACGCAACATCGGCGAAAGCACCCTGCCCATTCCGCCGAACCAGATGCGAACCTTCGATCGGCAGACGCAGGGGCCGCTCCTACGTGAGTACCTGTTCGACATCTTCGACACCGACGCGCAGAACATCGCGCCGAGTCCCGACACCCTCACCAAGCATCTCGCCGGCGGTAGCGACCTGTTAAAACAAGCGACCGCTCTGCTCAAAGACGCCCACGATGCAAACCGCGACAACCCAACCGTCGCCGTCAAACGAAAACTCTGGCAAGACCTTCTCGAAGTCGCACTCGGGCAAGACTCAACCGGCGACCCCGACACCGCGGATTGGCTATTCATCCGTCACACCTACCTAACGACGCTAATCGCCCTCATCCTCCAAGCCCACTTCCGCATCCCCATCGTCCACATAGCTGACCACACACCGGCAGCGCTTCTCAACGGCGACACGCTACACGAATATACCAATCTCAAAGGCGTCATCGAATCCGACCTCTTCCAATGGTCCGCCGAGATCGGTGCCACCGAATACATCCGCTCCATCGCTAGAAAAGTAGCCCAATTCGACTGGTCAAAACGTCCTGATGAACTCGCCGCAATCCTCTACCAGAACACCATCACGCCCGAAGAACGCCGCAAGATGGGCGAGTACTACACCCCGCGCTGGCTGGCGAAAACCATCGTCGAAGAACTAATCACCGATCCGCAAAACACCGTCGCTATGGACCCATCATGCGGATCTGGAACCTTCATCGAGTGCCTCGTACAGAACATCATCGGCCACTCGCACAACCAGTATCCCATCGACACGCTCCGAAAGCTCCAGTCCAACGTCATCGGCATCGATTTGCATCCAGTAGCCGTCCAACTCGCAAAGGCTACTTGGGTCCTCAACTCACACGAAGTCATCAATGCCGCACGACTCGCCGACCATCAGGACGACATTTTCCCGCCCATATACCTCGGCGACTCCTGCAACTCCGTTACGAGCGCAACGTTCTAACCCGTCCCGGCCACATCACACTCCGAACTACAGAGCAGCTACCGGGGCAAACCGATACCGTCGCCTTCGACATCCCCATGTCCCTCGCTCGCCAAAGTGATCGCTTCGATCCTCTGCTGCTCGATCTAGCACAAGTCGTCGTCGACGGCACTGATACCGACATTGTGCTGGACCAACACCAGATCACCGATAGCGTTGAGCGCAAAACGATGTCGGAAACCGCAGAGCAGATGCGGGAACTGCAAGCCATCGATCGAAACCACGTCTGGGCATACTACCTCCGCAACATGGTGCGACCAGCAGTGATCTCCGAGCAACGCGTCGATGCCATTGTCGGCAACCCGCCTTGGCTGAGCTACAACAAGAGCGCCGATATTGTCCGACAGGAGTTGGTAAACCTCAGCCAGAACACCTACGACATCTGGGTAGGCGGACGACAAGCATCCAATCAGAACATCGCCACACTGTTCTTCAGCCGAGTGACCGACCTGTACCTGAAACATCAAGGCAAGATAGGTATGGTCTTACCCCATAACGTCTTGCGCTCCGGTCAGCATCTAAAGTGGCGCGATGGTTACTGGCAGTCGAAAGGCGATACCACTAAACACGCTGTAGCCGTCGATTTCACCACCAAGACGTCATACGATCTAGACAACCTCGAACCCAACGACTTCTTTCCCGTTCCTAGCGCGGTCGTTTTCGCCAAGTTGCGAGGTAGAAGCGACGATTTCGACAAGATTAAACGACAAGCACACTCGCTCGCGCCCGGAAATGTCGAGATCTGGCGCGGACCAACTAACACGTCTCAAGTGTCCCGGCAGGTGGAAACTCTGCACCACGACGACGGCGCGTTCCATTCGGACTACGCCCACTTCGCAAGACAAGGGCCAAGCATCAGAGATCGTCGGCTCTTTTTCGTAACGGTCGAACCAAACCAGATCTTCATAGCTGCACCAAACACCTTTATCAGCTACCCGCGCAGATCCAATCAGGACAAGAAAAAGTACGATGTCAGCGTGCTGGACGGCAACGTCGTCCACGACGATAATCTGTTCGACGTCTATCTGGGGGAGAGCATCGCTCCCTACGTGACATTGCCGCCATTGACGGCGGCGCTCCCTGTAGACAAATCGTCCTTAGCGTTGCCACTCGATCACAAGGGTTGCTCAGTCAATCCTAAATCCGGTGCCGTCAAGCACAACGCATGTGAAGTAGACACCAGCAAGCTAGACACGCGGATGCGAACGCGTTGGAACACAATGTCGTCGCTTTGGGATGCCAACAAGGGTAAGAGCGACGCAAAGTCGCTTTACCAAAGACTCAACTATCACAACATATTGACCAGCCAACTGGAATGGATGCGCAACTCCGGCGACCGTTCTGTTCGTGTCGCTTATTCCGCCCACGGCGAGCCCACAGCGGCACTGATTTGCGATGACAAAGCCGTTTTCGACGAGATGCTGTACCAAGTAACTTGCCGCACGCTCGCTGAGGCCCATTATCTCTTGGCGATCATCAACAGTAACGCGTTGGCGAAAGCCACAAAACCCTTTTGCACAACAAATTGGAAAAACGAAATCCGCCACCTCCACAAACACCTCTGGAAGCTACCCATCCCGACCTACGATCCCAAAGACACCAACCACCTCAACCTCTCCCGCCTAGGCCGGCGCGCCACCGTCGAAGCCCAAACCATCATCACCAACCTCGGCACCCCACCCCCATCCGTAACCAAAGCCCGCTCCATCC
>VXTA01000079.1 GCA_009837685.1 Chloroflexota bacterium
GCTTAGGATAGCCCATCAGCAAGAAGTTGAGTTAGCGGAAGAACGGAAGAAACGAAGGCAGGCTGAGCGGGAACTGGCAAATCTCCGCAATCTGCTAAAGGAATCTGAGCGTTCCCGCCGACAAAACAGACAAACACTCAGAAGTGCCAGTCGAGAACTCAATTCATTAAGACGGGACAGCAAACCACGCGCTGTGATCAAACTGCGCGAAAAGATCGAACAGATCCACGAACAATACTCCAATGACTTAATCAATGAACGCGACAGACGAATGCGAGTCGAAGCAGAACTAAACTCCGCGGAAGCGAAGATCAAATCTCTGCCGCGTCCCCAAGTCCCTCAACACGAAGAACAGTCGCCGATTAGCGATCGAGTGATCAAAGAGCGTGAACAGCGACGAAAAGCAGAAAAAGAGAGCAAAAGACTAAAGCAAAATCTGAGGCACGCCAGTCGCGAACTCAACTCGTTGCGTAGCGAACACAAGAAATGTCGGCGCAACTCGAAAAACGATGCTTCCAACGGCAACAGATACACGCCAGCTTTGCTTCAAGCCATCCTGCCGAACTTGAGCGTGGTCCGCGACAACGTTTCTTACGGAAACTCGTCCACTAACGCAAAGCAAATGCTCGATGATTTGATGCGTCTCAACGATACTCCACAATTGATGCGCGCTGAGCGCGTGGGAGGTGCCAAACGTCAATGGTTCGAGCTTCGTCCTACCCTTAGCGAACGAATCTACTATCGAAAATCCGGATACAACAGCCGCTATTTGGTTTTGCTCGGGGATAAGAAGAGTCAGCAACGCGACCTCGAATGGATGAGCAAGAATTAACTCGGCGAGGCGGACTGTAAGCCGAGTTCTGTCCGGGTCCCAGCGAGGTTTACAACCCGCAGGCCTTCCTCCCTCGAATCGGACCCTGTACGACCATCCATCTGGGATCACGGTCGCCCGTGACCTCTAGCGGCCTACCCGGGAGCTGACGCGGGCATTCGTCTTAGCGCTCCCCTATTTGGCCTTGCACCGAGCGGGGTTTTCAATGCCGCCGACGTTACCGCCGACGCGGTGCGCTCTTACCGCACCGGTTCGCCCTTACCTGATGAAACGCACAACTAAATGCGCGTTCACAGGCGGTATTCTTTCTGCTGCACTTTCCGTCGGGTCGCCCCGCCCTGCCGTTAGCAGGCGCTCCTGCCCGTTGGTGCTCGGACTTTCCTCCACGAAGACGATCTAGTCTAAACCGTCCTCGTAGCGGTCGCATGTCCGCCTCGCACTGACCTCAGAGTAACATCCAACCGAACTACACTAGCTCGACACCCGAGGTCGTACCTTGACCCCGTCTTCCGAAACCTCGACATCTTCGACCAACGCCGCCAACGCATCACGTGCCCGTTCCACGTCACCAGAACCGACTACGTCTGCTATCAGATCGCGAGTCCAACGCTCGCGCGACACCTTGCCGTTCTTCGACCCGCTCGCGTTGTTGCCAGTCTTCTGCTCCTCTTCGATCAAGCGGCGCACTCGCTTGATTTCTGACAGAAACGGCTCCAAGTTTTCCAGATCGCCACGACCGGTCGATACCACTCGCGCTTCATTCAAGAACGTCTTCTCGGCATTCTCCATTTGCTGCTCAAGCGTCAAACCAGTCTCAATCGGCCTGATCTGTTTCACCTGCTCCGACTCCCATGCCATCACCGCTTTGCGCACCTCGCCATCCAAATCGTCGGCTCGCCATTTAGGGCAGACGATGCCGTTGCCACTCCCGTTCTTCGCCGCGCGTCGATGCTGACACTCGTAAAACTCGTAATAGCGGTAGGTCTTCGAAGTTGTCGTGTCATCTTGCCGACGCCAAGTCCTTCGGCGCGTGAGACCCGGCACACCATGACCGCACTGACCGCATCGCAACAACCCGCCTAGTAGGAAGGGATCTTCAGATTTCGACAACCTACGCTGCCGTTGCTTGACCGTTAACTCGTCCTGCGCACGACGGAACAACGATCGGCCGATTATCGGTTCGTGGTTGCCAGATACCAAGAAACCGTACCGCGTATATGTCCCTACGTAAACGCGATTCTTCAGGATTATTGACACCGTCGCCGTCGACCACGGCTTGCCTGTGCGCGTCGGGATGTTCTCTGCCGCCAATCGCTGAGCGATCAAACGCATACCGAGACCGTTGCTGATTCTCTCGCCGTTTTCGTCCGTCGCGTCTTCATCGCCGACGTACCATTCGAAAATCTGCCGCACAACCTCCGCCTCTTCCGGCACCGGTTTCAGCGAACCATCCGCTCCGCAACGATATCCGTACGGTGTCCTGCCTAGCACCTTCCCACGTGATGCCTTTTCGCGAATTCGATCGCGGATCCGCTTCCGCAACCAGTCCGGTTCGCCCCGCAACCCGAGCAGCTCCTCACCGTTCTGCAACGGGTCTGGCAACTCCATGTCTGTACAGATTGCGTCCGAACCCGATCGTCGGATGTATAGAAGTCGCTCCACCAAAGTCTCCAAATCGCCGGCCAAATGCGACGCGTCCGGGATGACCACCAACGCGGGTCGGCCGTGCAGACCCTCGAGCCGTTCCATCAACTCCGCAAATTGCGGATCCCCGAACTCTTCTGGTATCTGCCGAGTGAACGCCGTGCCCAACTCCTCGTTCAGCTCCGCCTCGACACTCTGCAACAACTGGTCATCCTCTTCCAGACCAAGGATGGCCGTCAGATGATGACCTCCCGAACGGCAATACTCGACAATCTGTTGGACGGGGTCAGCAGAGCTATCCAGCCTCAGCCGGCTTTCAATCTCCGTTATTTGGCCCCACGAACCGGCTACTGCACCAACAGAACCATCCCAATTTCGGGCATTGTAGGTGACAGGCGCATCTGAGTCGTCTTCGATCTCGCGTCGCCTGACGTAGCCGATGGCGCGCATGTCAAATCAGTCCGTGCTAAGCGTGATCAAATACTTGCCGCAATGACACAGTATCGGGTCTGTGGCCTGCTTCAACACATTCAGTTCGCCCATCGAGACCCGCTCGGAGCAGCCAGCGCAGATGTCGCGTTCCACAACCGTTACTGCCATACCGCCATTGTTCTTAAACAATCGGTTGTACTCGCCGAGGTGCTGCGCCGGGATCGCGCTAGCAGTCTCGTTGCGATGTTTCAGAGCCTCGTTGTACTCGGTAGATATTCGCGACTGCTCATCTGTTCCCGACTGTTTCTGTTCCGTCCAATCGACCTCCATCTGGTCCAGCTGCGTTTGCAGCTCTGAATGAACAGTTCGCGCCTCATTCGCCGCGTTCTTGATCGGCTCCATGCGCTGGTCTATGGCGTCGATACGGTTCGCATGCTCTTGGACTTGCAACTCCATGCGGTAGTAGTCCCGAGGATTCGTCACATCGCCACCGCTGTAGAGTCTCTCCTCCACCTCCACGCGGTTCTGATTCTCCGAAGCTCGCTCTAGCTCCAACCGCTTCATCGCAACTTCTGCCTGCATCTGCGACCGCCTCGCTCGCTCGCACTTCTCACGCAGATCCTTCAATCGTTTCGCCTTGTCCTGCAAATCCAGCGAAATCTGCGAATACGACTGTCGTTGCCGTAGCAATCCTTGGTCGATTTCCTGCAGCGCGAGCAGTGCTTCAAACGTGTTCAAATCTATGGCTCCCAGCGTGTTTCCCAATCGGCGCCCACAGCGGCGCGATGACACTTCGAACATCTAACTTAATCATATCAAACTCACTTCACAGCGTCGATTTCTCACCGTTTTACGCCTTCGTGAACTGCACTAGCCGCATCGCGTTATACATTAAACCGAGATGCCTTTCACTCTCGGAGAAACCGCTTAACCAAATGCAGCAACTCCCTACATACGTCAGGAACTCGCCGCGAACCCGGATCGTGTGCACCATCGGACCAGCAACCGGCAACGTCGTCCGAGCGAGACAACTGATCCGTGCGGGAATGTCTGTCGCACGGCTCAACCTCTCGCACGGCGACTCCGAGCAACACTTCGAGTACGTCGAGGCGATCCGCGAAGCCGCCCATCAGACGGGCGTCCCTATTGGCATCCTGGCCGACTTGCCCGGACCCAAATATCGCATCGGCACCGTAGATCCAGACCAAGCCGTCACGCAGAGCGGCCGAGAAGGCATAGCCGTCAACGCCCGCGACAAATTCGTCCTCACCGCTGAGCGCGTCTATACGACCTCAGAACGCGGGACTGTGTGGCCGTCTGGCCTCCACAACGACATACGACCGCGCGCCCGCATCCTGATCGACGAAGGAGCCGTCGAACTACGCGTTGATCGCGTTGACGGCGTTGAGATCCACTGCACCGTGCGACGCGGCGGCCTGATCCAGTCCGATAAAGCCGTCACGGCTCCGGGGAACACCTCAACCCTCGACTACTTCACCGACGAAACCATTGCCGCGCTCGACTTCGCTATCGAAGCCGATGTCGACTTTGTGGGCCTCTCGTACATCCGCAACCGCCACGATCTCCGAGCCGTTCGCGATCGTTTAGCCGCTGCCGGACGAACTCCAGCCCTAGTCGCCAAGATCGAAATCAAACAAGCCGTCGAAAACCTCAACGAGATTCTCGACGAGACCGATGCCATTATGGTTGCCCGGGGCGATCTCGGCGTCGAAATGCCGCTCCACCTCGTTCCCATGATCCAGAAGCGCATGATCCGGATGGCCAACGAGGTCGGAAAACCCGTCATCACAGCAACCCAGATGCTCGAATCAATGCGCGACAACCCATACCCGACACGCGCTGAATCGACCGACGTATACAACGCCGTCCGCGATGGCACCGACGCTGTAATGCTCTCCGC
>VXTA01000032.1 GCA_009837685.1 Chloroflexota bacterium
CGACAAAGCCATCCCCAACCGCTGCGAATACCCGCCAGCAAGCACGATGCCCGTCAGAAATCCCGGATTGAACATTTTTCAACTACCCAAGTAACCATCCATGTAAACGCCCAAACATCCAAAGGTCTCAGAAGTTATCGGCACGAAAGTGCCCTCAATGCACCAGTTCCACATCCCCGTGGAACTTCGACCATGCAAACCAGAACGACAACCGTCCATCTAACACTCGTAACCTAATGCCTTTCATCTCACCCTCTACGCACACACCGCTAACCGCATGCCACAAACTACCCGTCTGCTCATCCCGCAAAATCCACGGCTCATACTCCGAATGCGGCATCGCCTCATCATCCAGCTCCTCACGCTGATTGCGTTCCACAACGCGATTCGGTCTGAACGAATTCTTCGTCTCACCCGCAAACGTCAACTCCCGACCATCCACAACCCGCTCGAACGCAACATAAGACGCCGACGATCGTTCGCTCAGAACCAACACCGGCATCCCATCCAGTTCCGTATTCTGCAACGGCTCCTGCTGCAACATATGCGCCGAAAACGCCTTCACCGGCGCACTCATAGGCATCTCCGAGTCAGGGTCCGACACCGCCAGAATCACATCCTTGTCCGGCAAACGCTTGTCCCGAGACCCTTGCGGAAAAAGACCCGCCCGTGTCGATGCGTAGTAGCTCTCGAAAATATCCGAATCCGGTGTCTCCTCCGGGGACAACATCTCCGTTTCCGGCCAAGCATGACGCCAAGCACCCCAAGTCGTGTTCAGACAAGGCAAACGCTGCAACTGATGACCGGCATCCGGCCCCATGATCGCCTCCCCGGTGAACTGCAAATACAAACTCCCGTTCTCAGCCTCCAACAACGGACTGTTCAACACCATCTGTTCGGTGGGTGCTAGAGTGAACGCTTCACCATCTGGACCGCAACTCACAAACACGCGAGCCGCATAGGTGATTGGCGACCAAGTAACCGAGATCGGCAACTCTCCAAACTCTTCGTTCGCAACCTCCCGCAACGCCATCGCCGACAGCGGATACGCGATCGCGTCACCATCGATCTCCAAACCGATCACGCGATCGTCACGCGCGAGAATCCCATCGGTCTCGCCCCCAGCCAGATACGAAACCTCATCCCAGTTCTTGAACCGCACACCGCCTTGTATCTTGCGAATCTTTTCCGGATACGGTTTACGCTGTCCCGGCAAGATCAGCGAAACCCGCTTCGAGAAATATCCAGACCGGAACAAGAAATACATCGCGAATGCCCCCAGCCACGCCGACCACAAGATCCCCCACAACGGACCGTAGATCTGGATAACCAACGGGTACAGAACGATCATCACCGCCAAGAAAATAACCGCCGCGCGAACCCGGGGCTCCAACCTGACGAGTCGCAGATTGAACCAATCGATGATTTGCTTCAGTGGGTTGAGAACGGCAGACATTTCAGCAAGGGAATTCAGCGAACCGATACTAACGTGATTCTAGTTGTTCGGCTAACTCCGATCGTTCCAACGTCAGTTATGATCCACGGTGCTCCGTTTATACTTTGAAACCGATTTCAGACATCCCACAAGCGAGAACCCGAACAAATGGCAGAACCCATGGCGAAAGTCTCCGACGAACTGTTGGAACGATTTCGATCCATCTCCAACGCTACCGTCCTCGGCCAGCTACTCCGACGTGGCTACGACAAGGTCTACATGCTCGGCGTCGAAAGTCTCGCCAAAGGTCGACGACTAACCGGCCGCGCCGTCACCCTCCAATACCTCCCCTCGCGACCCGACCTCGCATCGATCATCGCCACCGGCCAACACGGCGAAGGCTTCAACGAAACCCCAAGATGGCAAGCCCTCGAAACGCTCCGCAAAGGTGATGTCCTAGTCGCAGATGCCATGGGTCTCGGCAAGACCTCAACCGGCGGCGATGTCGTATTTTCGAGGATATTGACCCAAGACGCTGAGGGTCTCGTGACCGACGGTGGAGTCCGCGACGGTCACAAAGTCATCCGCTCCGGCTACCCCGCATTCGCCGGCGGCAGCACTCCGACGGGCGGAGAACCCAACATCCTGCCATACCAAGTCAACGAACCGATCCAATGCGGCGGCGTCCTCGTCTGGCCCGGAGACATCATCCTCGGCGACGACGATGGCATAGTCGTACTCCCATCCCATCTAGCCGCCGAAATCGTCGACGAATGCGAACACCACGACGAAGTTGAGCAGGCAGTGATCGAATACACGCAGCGCGAGCGGGTATCACCCAAACACTTCTACCCCTTCAACGAAGAAACCGAACGCATCTACCAAGAGTGGAAGGCTCGCCAATCGTCATGACGCAAATCCGCATCACCGCTGGCGACGTCTCCCTAACCGCAACCCTCAACGACTCGTCGACCGCGCAACTAATCGCCGATGTGCTCCCAATAACCGGCCGCGTCCAAACCTGGGGGGACGAAATCTACTTCCCGATACCGGTATCCGCCTCGAACGACGAAACCGCCGCAGAGGTTGTGGAAAAGGGCGCCGTCGCTTACTGGCCGCCAGGAAACGCGCTCTGCCTGTTCTGGGGTCCAACACCAGCGAGTAGCGGAGACGAGATCCGTCCCGCCAGCGCCGTCAACGTCTGCGGGATGATCGACGGAGACCCGACGGAACTGGCACGCACTCCTTACGGCGGCGAAATCCGAATCGAATCCGCCTAACCGCCAAGCGATCTATTCGTACCGCAACGCTTCCGCTGGGTAGACCTGAGATGCCTGCCGTGCCGGCACGTAGGTCGTGATCAACGCGGCGATCACGGTTATCGCGACGACCAAGAGAATCGAGCCCCAAGGGATGTCGAACGTCAGACCTTGGTTGGCACCCGAAATGTCATCTAGGAACGACCAAGAAATCAGCGCGCCGAGCCCCATACCCAAACCGGTCCCAATCACCGTGATGAAGATCGATTCCATGATGAACTGAATCCGAATCATTCGGGCGCGGTAACCGATGCAACGCATTATGGCAATCTGCATCCGCCGTTCATTGACGGCTCGCAGGGAAAGCACGCCGAGTGCAGCCACTCCGACCACCAGTCCGAGACCCATGAAGCCTTGGAACAATAAGCTGAACTGCTCGTTCTGGGCAACCGCGGTGCTAAGCTCCTCTTCCGTATCAACCGCCAGCATGCTGTTGTCCAAGAACACGGTTTGGAGGGTTGATGCCACTCTCGTAGGATCGACACCTTCTGCGATGTTCATGCGATAAATGGTGAATGGCACTGGCTCGTCAGAAAGTTCTGAGAAAATCTGATGATCCGTGTAGATCCCTTGGAAACCAGGCGCTGGACCGCCATCCGATTCGCCTTCCAAGCTTTCGGCAAGATCGTCAATTACCGCAATCACGGTACGCTTCACAGTCATCGACCCATCCCCATCATCTCCGCTGACTATTTCGATCTCCTTGGCTTGGAACTCGTATCCGCTCTCACCGAAGTCGACATCTTCCAGCTTCATCAACCCTTCGGTGGGGTCCGGCCCAATGACTTCGAAATCGATGGCGTGTTCGCTAGAAATAGCGACTAAGTCGGGATTCTCAGCCAACGCGTCCCAAACTGCTCGGGCTCGCTCGTCTTCATCTGACAGGTCCGTGTTGTCTGGTAGGTAAGCGGCATCGGCCGCGGTTATCTTCAATTTGGTTGCACGGAAATACTCGGGTTCCGTCCCGCGCACTCGCAACTCTAAGAAGCGCGCCTCTTCGCCGTCCGTTTGCCGCCCCGCCAACTCGATGTCCGACTGTCCGACGATTAGTTCGAAATCGCCTAATTCCAGATCCGGCGATGCGTCGATGTCCGCTTTGATGTCCTCAATCGGAAGATCGTCGTCGATGTTTGCCCGCACGTCGAAACCGCCAGTGACGTTCTCAGGCGTCTGCAACAACCCGCTGAAGCTCTGGTTCAGTATCGAGAAGGACATCAAGACGAAGATCACTAGCGCGAACATCGAAACGGTCAAGCCCGTTCGGAATCGATTGGCCACCGCATACGCGACCGCCGGCTTCATGATCGGACGCACCGCGGTGAAACGTCCGAGCGTCGCCTGCAACCCGCGGACGATAACGTCGGAGTTATACATGATGATCCAAACCGAAGATGCGACCATGAAGAACCCGGCAAAGATGAACATCTCCACATTGGCATTCAGTTCTTCGGTTATGAAGTCCGTGTAACGCTGTGGGAGCGCCCACATCACTAAGATCAGCACCCCCGCTACCGTGTAACAAATCCGTGAAGCTATCGCTTCCCGTACTCCTACCCTGACCATAATTGCGAGCGCGAGCATGCTGAACCCGTACACGGCCACGCTTGCGCCGATGTATGCCTGCCATGCGCTCTCGTTCAGGAATCCAAGAGCGGTTAAAGCTACACCGATCAACGCGTACGGCCAACCTTGTTTGAAAAACGGCAAGAATATCCGTAACAATGCGGCAATTAACCCGATGATCCATCCGACAATCGCCAAAGTTACAACCAACTTCAAGAAAGCACTCCTGACATCTTCGTGACGCCAAATCGAACGAAGAGTCGCGAGCAATTCGATAACGGGCCGGATGATCCAGAGTAAGAACTCCCCGATTCTGCCTATGATCGATGTGTCTTCCCTTGCGACAAATTCTCTTGGAAAACGCCGCGTCGCCAGAAAAGAGTTGAATATGTTGTAAGGCGAGAAGATACGCAAAAACGCTGCAAACAGACCTATTACCCAAC
>VXTA01000204.1 GCA_009837685.1 Chloroflexota bacterium
GTAGTAGGGTATGCCGTAAATTCGAGACCCGCGACTGCATTGGAATGCTAGTGCAAGGATTCAAACGATGGAAAAGTTAGCGTTTTTAGTAAAGATCGAGCCTGGCGAGGATGGATATTTTGTGCATCGTGCCCGTCTCTTCCGGGCTGTTTCTCGCAGGGCAAGACGTTTGACGAGGCGGTTGAGAACATCACGGAGGCGATAGAGGCGTATACGGAATGTTTAGCGGAGGAGCAGGCTGAAGATGATGTGTCAGTGCGGTTGGTGAACGTTCCTTCGGCGTTCGCGATTGCTTAGGCTCAGTAAAGGATGGGACATGGCAGAACCTAAAGATTTGGTAGAAGAGCTGATTGAACTGACTGCCAGTGACAAACTCTCGTGGCATGGTAACGAGAATCGCTGGAAAACGCGTACGGGGGATTGTGTATTCTTCGTTTATCCAAGCGGTGGAATGGCTGCCAGCTACCTCTTCGATGGCAGTCCGTTGGAAATTCGGATCGATCGTGAAGAAGAACTTTTGAGCCAGCTCATTGATTTGTTGCTACGCAAGTTTTCGGTTGCGCGATTGCCTAGTGAAGAGGAGCGGTTGCAGCACATGCTTGAATCTGTCAAGAGTCAGGGTTCGTCTCGTGGCAGCTGACCATTCGATCGATCTGCAGGATGTTCGGGATGAGATCGATCGGTCGCTCGAACACTACGCCAGCGATGCAGCTCTGAATAAAGAGATTGGTCGACTTGAGACGAAAATCTCAGATACGAAGAACGAGATCATCACTTGGGTAGTTGGCACTGGCATTGCAGTAGGCGCCGTCATCGTGGGAGCGGTCGCGATTCTGCTAAACGTGATCGATTGAGGATGCGGGGTTGTATGTCCCCTCTGGATTCCCGCCTGCGCGGGAATGACGGGGTTTAGTCGGGGAAGAGGGCGCCTACGGAGCGGCCGTGGTGGATGCGGGTAATGGCTTCGCCAATTAGGGGTGCAATGGATAGGACGCGGATTTTTTCGTGGTGTTTGTGTTTTGGGAGTGGGACGGTGTCGGTGATGACGATTTCGGAGATTTCGGGCATTTCTGCGAGGTTGGTAGCGGCATCGCCGGGGAAGACGCCGTGGGCGGCGGCTACGAATACGTCGCGAGCGCCGTTTTCTCTGAGGCCCTGCGCGGCGGCGGCCATGGTGCCGCCAGTGGCGATTTCGTCGTCGATGAGGATGGCGTTGCGGCCGTCTACTTCACCGATGACGTTGTGAGTTTCGACGCTGTCGTTGTTGCCGGTGCGTCGTTTCTCGACGATTGCGAGGGGTGCTTCCATGAAGTGTGCAAAGTCTCGGGCGCGTTTGACACTACCGATATCAGGAGATACGACTACAGGTGCTTCCAGTTCTTTCTCTTTGAAGAATTTTGAGAGCATCGGCATTGCGGTGAGTTCGTCGACGGGGACTTTGAAGAAGCCCTGCACTTGTCCGGCGTGTAGGTCGACGGTTAGGAAGCGGTCGGCTCCAGCGGTTTCTAGGAGGTCGGCGATGAGGCGTCCGGTGATGGGGACGCGAGGCTGGTCTTTTTTGTCGGTTCGGGCGTAGCTGTAGTAAGGGACGACGGCGGTGATTCGACCGGCTGAAGCGCGGTGTGCGGCGTCGATCATGATCAGCATCTCCATGATGTGATCGTTGACCGGTTCGGCGGTGGGCTGGAGGATGAATACGTCGCGTGCGCGGACGTTTTCGAGGATGCGGACGAAGGTGTTGTCGTTGGAGAACTTGAAGACGTCGGCTTTTCCGATGTCGATTCCGAGGTAGTTGCAGATTTTCTGGGACAAGCCTTCGTGGGCCGTCCCGGAGAGGACTACCGGTCCGCCGTTGATCGGTTGCATGGACAATGAAACGAGTTTTTCCGCTCAGGTGTTTCGGAGGCGACGAACTTCGATTCTAGCACTATGCGATTGTCTGAACCGGGGATTACGGGGATTTAGGGATTGGTGGGATTTGGTGTTGTAGTGGTGCGCCCCGCGCTTCCCCGGGCATACCCCGCTTACTTCACTTCGCTCGTTCGCGCCCCTTTCGTTGCACGAAAGGGGCAGAAGGGTGATCTCGCTTTGTGGCCCGTTCTAATTCTGCTAGGGGTTCAGAGTTGGGCGTAGGCGGTTTTATCGAAGCCGACGATGGGTTCGGTACCTTGGGATATGACTATGGGGCGTCGGATCAGGCGTGGTTCGTCGAGCATCGCTTCGATGAGTTCGTCATTGGTGATTGTGTCGCGGCGATCGCGGTATGGTTTGGCGCTGGGGCTTCGCCATGAGAAGAGGTTTTCGATGCCGATGGCGTCGATTAGATCGCTCAGTTCGTCGCGGGTGAGGGGGTTTGCGAAGAAGTCGCGTTCTTCGACTTGGATGCCGAGTTCGTCGAGAGATTTTTGTGCGTTACGGCAGGTAGAGCAGCTTCGCCATGTGTAGAAGGTTGGTATTGGAGGCATTGTCTGAACCGGGGATTGGGGGATTCAATGGTAGTTGGTTGGGTTTTTTGGGCGTTGCAATCAGAGCAGATTCAGAAATTCGTCTCGAGTTAGGCCTGCGTCTTTGATGAGTTTGGTCAATAAGCCTCTACCGATTTCCTGTGGCACAGTCAGTCGGTTACGGGATTCGTGTTCCAACACCCAATGGCTTCCTTTCCCTCTGTTTGGTGAGGGCAGATATCCGACTTTGCGCATTACAGACACGAATTCCGCTCGCGACAGTATCGGCAATCGCGGCATGTTAGACGGTTACGGGGACTTCAACGAGTTGAACGGAGATTGATCCGTCGGGTTCGTGCTCATCTGCTGTCATGTGTTCGATGTAGATTTCGATAGCGTCTTTGATGTTTTTCAACGCCTCGTCGAAGTCGGCGCCTTGGGTATGGCAGCCAGGCAACCCGGGACATGACGCGACGAACACGCCATCTTCGTCGGTTTCTATGGTGACAAGAAAAGTGCTCATGAGTGCGGTGCCTTCTGGTATGCGACAGGGTGCATTTTGCTTATCCCGGTCAGCTCGTATTGTAGTTTGATCCGGTGAATTTTGTTGGAGGGAACGTTGTTTTGCAGGGTGGTTCGCGGCCAAGCGCCCCACGTCTCGCTACGCTTGCCGGGCCCTTTTGTCCTTGGGACATTCCCCCGCGAGCGGGGAAACCCAGTGCTGGCGGGTTGGGGTATTCTAGGCGGATATCTTCTGTTTACCCGACATTGATCCCATGACCTCTTCTAGGGTTGCGCTTGAACGTGTGGCGGCTTTTGGTCGTAGTGCCAATCCAGTCGCGCGGTTTCGGCGTGGGTCTGGGAGTCTGTTCAATATCAGTATTTACACGTTTGGGATGTCGGGAGTTTGGACTGGGTATGGGAGTATTTTGTTGCAGTTCAAGGCGACGGAGATAGCGGCTGGAGATGGGGTGAGCATGGTTGGATGGACGCTGGATAAGACGGCTCTGGCGGCGTTCATCTCGTTGATCGGTTTGGGGATCGCGGCGGTTGTTCAGCCGCTGGTGGGTGTGCTGAGCGACCGTCAGGTTGGGATGGTGTCGTTGCGGCGTTATCCGTTCATCATCTTGGGGATGTTGGGTCTGGCGGTTTCGACGCTGATGTTCGGTTTTGTGAACAGCTTTTTGGCGTTGCTGCTGGTGACCGTTGCGATGCAGGTTACGGGTAACACGGCGCAGGGACCGGCGAATGCGCTGATCATCGATCATGTGGATGATCGGGAGCGTGGTCGGGCTTCGGGTTATCTGAATCTGATGCGGTTGATCGGTTCGGGTTTTGTGGCGATGATCGTGGTGTTTCTGATGTCGAACTACGATGTTGAGGATGCTCCACAGTGGCTGTGGTACTCGGTGATCGTGATGGTTGCGGTGTTGCTTGCGACGACGTTTTACACGCTCTTGGCGTTGCGGGTGCGGCCGCTCGTAGAGCCAAAGGGGCGGCCCCCTTTGTCCGATGGACATTTCCCCCGCGAGCGAGGGAAACCCTGCCGCCCATCCCCTCTGGATTCCCGCCTGCGCGGGAATGACGGGGGGATTGTGGAGGATTGGGATCGTGTGCGGTACTACTTTTTCTTGTTGGGGATGGCGATTTTGATTGCGGCGATGTCAGCGACGCAGACGAACGCGGTGTTTTTCGTGCAGGACGTTATCGGCTTGGATAATCCGGCGCGTGGTGGGAATTACATTCTTTTGGCGCTGGTGGGTTCGGCGGGTGTGGTGGTCTACCCTGCCGGTAAGCTTTCGGATCACATCGGACGTGGAGTGTTGCTTTTGATGTCGGGGGTAATGGGTGCTGTCGGGGTGGTTTCGCTCTTGCTGCTGGACGCCGACTCGCTGTTGAAGGTTATACCCGGGGTTATCGGTATTGGGATATCGGTGGGGATCTATCTATCGGTAGCCTGGGCGGTTGCGAACGATCTTGTGAGACGGTCGAGGGCGGCCGGGGATTTGGGTTTGACGAGCATCTCAGGGTTGATTGGAGCGATAGCAGGTAGGTCCAGCGGGTTCTTTATCGGGGGATTGAACGAGCGTGGTTTGGATTGGGGCATCGATTACTTGGGATATGGGGTTTTGCTGGGATCGGCGGGTTTGGCTTTTCTGGTGTCGGGAGTGGTGTTTTGGTTGGTTGTGAGGGGGGATTAGTTGTTTGAACTATGGTGGGCATTATCCCGATTCAAGTACGGGGCATGTTTGGAGGGAAGGGAATGGGTTGTGGTGCGAAAGGGGCGTGTTTAGCCCCTCGCTGCCCCTC
>VXTA01000243.1 GCA_009837685.1 Chloroflexota bacterium
CCTTGTCGACTGGCGTAGTTGCCTCGTCTGCCGATGGGAGGGAACTTGCCGCCGAGGACGACGTTTTGTGCTTCTTCGGCGGTGTTGACGTGTGGGACGGCGATGGCTTGGGCTCCGCAATCGAGTGTGCGGTAGATGAGGCCTTGGGAGTTTTCATTGATCCGGACCACTGGGGTAAGGCCCCAGAGGTCGCAGGCGCGTGTGAGGTTGCCGAGGTTGGCGTGATCGACGCCGGCGTGCTCGCCTTCGAGCCATACGGCGTCGATTCCGTTTGCTTGCGCGATCGGGCCGAAAGTGTCGATGTCGTCGGGGTGGGTGAAGCCGACGACGGAGACGGCGACTTCGCCAGCGTAGATTTTTTCTTTTACGCGATTAGGTCTGAGTTGCATTTCTTGGATCGCCTTCTTATCTAGAGTGGTTGTTTACGAAGTCGGAGAAGCTGGCGGCGCCGGCGCTGAGCCACGGGCCGATGGAGGTTAGCAGGAATTTCGCGCCTAGATCGAGGTATCTTTCGGCGTCGCCTTGTCCGCACGTTGCTCCGGAGTTTCGTCCTGCGGCTTCGATGCGACGGAAGGCGTCGTTCATGGTTTCTACGACTTCGGGGTGGTTGATGTCGCCGGTGTGACCCATGGATGCTGCGAAGTCGCTTGGTGCGACGAAGAATACGTCGATTTGGTCGACCTCCAGTATCTCGTCGAGGTTGTTGTAGGCGATGATGTCTTCGATGAGGATGACGAGTAGCGAGTAGTCGTCGGCGACATTCATGTAGTTGGATACGCCGTGGCCTTGGCGGCTGGTGTATGCGCCGCGTTTGCCAATGGGAGGGAACTTTCCGCCGTCGACGACGTTTCGGGCTTCGGCGGCGTTGTTGACGTGGGGGACGACGATGCCCTGTGCGCCGCAGTCGAGGGTTCGGTATATGAGGCCTTGTGAGTTCTCGTTGATGCGGACTACGGGCGAGATGCCCCAAAGGTCGCAGGCGCGGGTGAGGTTTCCGAGGGTTGAGGCGTCGACACCTGCGTGTTCGCCTTCGAGCCACATGCCGGCGATGTCGTTAGCGGCGGCGATTGGGCCGAAGGCGTCGATGGCATCGGGGTCTGACATTCCTCCGACGACTATGGCTACTTCACCGGCGGCTAGTTTGTCTTTGGCGCGATTGGGTCTGAGTTGCATTAAAAGGGACGCCTTTCTTGGATTGGCAGTGACGGAGGGTGCGATGAACGTGTAATTCGGGTTGGTGCACCGTTGCGATTTTACGTGATGCGACGTGGTACCGTGGTTTAATCTAGTGCGGTATTTGCACTTGAAAATCGCTTAAACTACTACAGCGAACATCACAGTTCAAGCCGCAACAATCCGAGGGGAATTCCGAAATGCTAGAGCGATTCAAGGTACCGGAGGCTGACCGTGTTTACGTGATGCCTGAGAAGATGCATCGGGTGACGAAGGACATCTTCTTGAAGATCGGTTTGGATGAGGATGGTGCGCAGGATTCGACTGATGTTTTGCTCGGAAACGATTTGCGAGGGAACGAGTCGCACGGTGTGTCAAACGGTTTGAGGGGGTATGTGAGGAGTTATGCGGCAGGTCAGTTGAATCCAACGACGGAGTGGGAGATCGTTCGGGAGACTAGCACGACGGCAAACATCGATGCGAAGGATGCGCTCGGGACGCATGTCGGCCCAACGGCGATGGAGATGGCGATCGAGAAGGCGCAGCAGCATGGTGTCGGTGTGGTGACGGTTTACAACACTGGGCACTTGGCTGGTTGCAGTCACTATGTGTACCAAGCCATTGAGGCTGGAATGATCGGTCATACGATGACGGCCGGTGGAGCGGGCATCACGATACCGACTTGGGGTTCACGTCCATTTTTGGGGACGAATCCGATCGCTTATGGCGCGCCGGCGCGGACAATGCCGCCATACATGCTGGATGTGGCGACCACTCAGGTGGCGGCGAACAAGATCTGGCTGTTGCGACGTACAGGTGCGACGGTTCTTCCGGGATGGATTACCGACGAGAATTACGAGCCGCAGTTAGAGGAACAGCCCGCGCCGGGTCCTGAGACGCGGGGCAAGTACGGGATGTTGCCGATTGGCGGGACGCGTGAGAACGGGTCGCACAAGGGATTCGGGCTTGGGCTGATGAATGAGATCATGTGCAACGAGTTAACGGGTCTTGGTCCGGGTCCGTTGAACCCGCATCAGGGTGGGCACTTCTTCGTGGCGTATGACATCGAGGCGTTTACCGACAGGGAGAAGTTCCTCGATGACATGGATGAGTTGCTGAAGGCGGTGGCAGAGCATCCGCCGGGCAAGGGTCATGATCGCGTGGTCTATCCAGGGTTGTTGGAGGCTGAGGAGATTGAGAAGCGGTCGAAGGACGGGATTCCGTACCACACGGAGGTTATCGAGTGGTTCGAGGGTCACTGTGCTGAGGTGGGCGTGGAGTGTGATTTGAGGTGAGGTTGGTGGTTAACACGTAGTAGTGGAGGTCAGAGCAATGTCCTCGTCGATCAAGTTCGTTTTCATGCCGCCGCAGGATGAGTTGACGCGGTGGTTTGCGGCTCGATTGACGGATTCTATGCCGGAGTATGAGGTGGTATCTCCGAGGGATGATGACGAGGCGGCGCGGGAGATTGTGGATGCGGATGGGGCTTTTGGGTGGGTTTCACCTGAAATGCTTCCCTCCGCGCGCAAGTTGAGGTGGTTGCAGAACCCGGATGCTGGGCCGTTCTTCGGGTACTACTACGATGAGCTGGTCAAGCATCCGTGTGTGATTTCGAACCCGAGGGGCATCTACTTCGATCACATCAGTCATCACATCATGATGTTCGTGTTGGCATTGTCGCGGGGTCTGCCGTGGTATGTGGATGCGCAGCGTCGTGGTGAGTGGGAGAAGGATGCGAGGAAGTCGGAGTATGTGAGTCTGGGGGATGCGACGGCATTGATCAATGGAGTTGGTGGCATTGGCGCGGAGGCGGCACGGTTGTGCGGGGCGTTTGGAATGCGGGTTATTGGGTTGGAGCCGCGGGTCGAGCGGGAGGTTTGGGGTGCGGAGATCCACTCACCGGATGAGATTGATCGGTTGCTACCGGAGGCGGATTTTGTGATTTCAACGGTGCCGCATACACCGGAGACTGAGGGAATGTTTAATGCGGACCGGTTCAAATTGATGAAGTCTTCGGCGTATTTCATCAATGTTGGGCGCGGGATGGTGTGCAAGATCGATGATTTGGCGGACGCTATCGAGTCGGGCGAGATAGCGGGTTGCGGATTGGATGTTTACGAGATCGAGCCGTTGCCGCCGGAGCATAAGTTGTGGCGGCTGCCGAACGTTTTGATGACGCCGCATGTGGCGGTCAGGGATGCGGGTGATATTCCAGAGCGTCGTTTCCAGATCATTTTGGAGAACGCTCGTAGGTTTGCTCGTGGAGAGGAGTTGATGAACGTGGTGGACAAGGAGCGTTGGTACTAGTTCGGACTATTTGCGGTCGATTCCGCTCATCCATAATCTGAGTCCGATGAAGAATCCTGAGCCACTGGCTCCGATTGCGATTGGTCGCCATAGCGATTCGCCGATCACGAATGCGTCGGCGATTAGGCCTGTAGCGCAACCGATGAGTGCAACACCTAACAGCCATTTGATGGTGTTTCGTTGAGTAGTAGTTTCTGAACTCACTTCTTAGTCCTTTTCAATTTGTTCAGCGTGTTTGCGGTCATGTTATTAGGTGTGATTTCTCTCGCGGTTTGAGTGATTTTCCTGAATGATTGTCGGATTTGCCTAAATGTTGCGCTGAAACCTGTAGCGGGGGGATTGCGGGTTGTCGAAAGATGTATTGATGCGCTCCGCCAAACTCAGCTCGTTGTGGTTTTTGATGATCGTTTTTGTGCTTGTCGTTTTTGCGGTGTTTTCGTACAACGATCCGACGGCGAACAGTTCTGCGGGCGCGAATCAAGGCCTATTGGACGCTGAGGAACAGGTGGAAGTCCGGTCAGTGTTCGAGGCGAACGAATAGTTCGGATGAGGTTTGTGGCTGCTCAGGAGTCTTCTTCTGGGAGCATTGATTGGGCTGAGCGCATGGCCCGGGTGCTAGATTCGACGGGTTGAGTCTCGGGGATTTCTTTAGTGGTTTGGACGCCGAGTTCTGGGAAGCGTCGCGCTTGGGTCAGGACGCGGGATTCTAGAGAGCCGACGCCTCGGTTGTAGCGGTTGACCGCTCTGTCGAGTGCGGTCCCGATGTCGGCGTAGTGAGTTGCGAAGACTTCTAAGCGGTCGTGTAGTTCGCGTCCTAGCGTGCCGATCTCTTGGGCTTCGTCGGCTAGTTGGCGCTCTTGCCAGCCCATAGCGACGGTTTTCAGGAGTGCCACGAGCGTTGAGTGGGTACTGATGACGACGTTGTTTTGGAGCGCGCGATCGATTAGGTTGGGGCGGCGTTCAACAGCTGGGGGGAGTGCGAATTCGGGGACAACCATTACTACGAAGTCGGCGGAATCTGGGAGTTGGCTCCAGTATTCTTTGCCGGCTAGGGAATCAGCGTGTTCCTGCATGTGGCGGGCGTGGCGGTCGAGGTGAGCCGATCTTTGTGCGTCGTCGGTAGTGTCTTGTGCTTCGATGAGGGCTACGAGGGAGACTTTGGAGTCGAGGATGATGTCTCGGCGGTGGGGCATGTGGACGATGAAGTCGGTGCGTCCGCCCTGGTTGTCGGATGTTTGGGTGTCGTAGTGGATTCCTTTGACCAG
>VXTA01000340.1 GCA_009837685.1 Chloroflexota bacterium
TTCGTCTTCGGCAGTTCCGGCGCCACTCAGATGGGCTACGAGCGCGAAGAGCCTGTCCTATCCATGGTTGAAGCCCGCTACGACGACATCCCCGACCCTCCGGGACGCGTTTACGTAGATTCGCCAGCGCGCCCCGACAGGATGTATGGCGTCGCCAAAGTAGCCGGCGAAGTCATGGGCCGCTACTACTCAGAAACCCACGGAATGTCGGTCATCTGCATAAAGCTCGGCCGAGTCACCGCTGAAAACAAGCCCGACGATGCGCGTAGCGCCGCCGTCTACCTCAGCCACCGCGACGCCGCCCAAATCGTCTGGCGCTGCGTAGAAGCCCCCGCCGACATCCGATACGACATCGTCTACGGCGTCTCCGATAACAAAACGAGGTTCAGAGACTTGGAGCACACGACCAACCTCGTTGGATACGCGCCACAAGACGGCTTCGAATGGAAGTAAGTGGTTGCGTCGCTCAACAGAGCGCGCAGACTTCAAACAATCCGCGTCCCAACAGCCTCACCCTCCGCACATTTAACCAGCGCCCCACGCACACGCCCATCAATGATGTGCGCCGACTTCGTACCGCCCAAAGACTCGATACACGCCTCTAACTTGGGTATCATTCCTCCGCCCGCAACTCCGCTGTTGATCAAATCAACACACTGCCGCTTCGTCATCTGAGGTATCACTCGCCCTCTCATATCCAAAACCCCCTCAACATCCGTCTGAAAAACCATCGATTCAGCTTTTAACGCACGCGCAAGATGCCCTGCCGCAGTATCAGCGTTGATATTGAGAATCTGATCCTCAAGCGATGTCGCTTCCAAGTTGAGAGCCGCCGGTCCCACAACCGGAATCCGACCAGAATCGACAATCACCTGCGCCGGGCTCGGATTGGTCGACTCGATCCTGCCCACATAACCCAATTCCGGATCCTGAATCACCGCGCTAAACATCCCCTCAGATACACCGGACACACTCACCGCAGGTCCACCAGCGCGCGTGATTTCAGCAACCAGATTCGAATTGACCAGCCCAGTCAGCACCGCTACCGCAACCTCCAGAGTCGCCGAGTCCGTAACACGCAACCCCCGCACGAACTGCGATCTCACCCCCTGCCGAGAAACCCACTCCGAGATCGTCTTGCCCCCGCCATGAACAACGACAGGGCGCATGCCGCGACTCCATAACTCGACAACATCGTCGATCGTCGAGTCCCCCTCTCCCAGCGTCGAACCACCGATCTTGACTACGATGCAACCTTGGTCTGCCATCACGTGGTGTACGCCGAGTTGAACACTACGTACTCCTCGGTCAGATCGCATCCCCAAGCCTCGCCGAAACCGTCGCCGCAGTTCAGATCGACCCGTAACTCAACCTCTGGTTGGTCGAGCGCCGCAATCACGCTCTGCACGTTGTACGCGATCGCCTTGCCTTCATGAACGATCTGAATACCATTCACGAAGATATCGATCTTCGACTCCACCAGCGATATACCGGTCTTGCCAACTGCCATCATTATGCGACCCCAGTTAGGGTCTCGACCATAAACAGCCGTTCGCACCAGTAGGGAAGCGGCCACCGACCTCGCGGCCTTCCGAGCATCAACATCCGAGCCAGCACCCTCAACCACAGCCGTGATCAAGTGCCTCGCACCCTCTCCATCTCGCGCCAACTCAATCGCCAGATAACGATTCACATACGCTACCGCACTCGCAAATCGCTTCGAATCCTCATCACCACCCGCGACTCTCGGACTTCCAGACGCGCCATTGGCAAGAAGCGCAACCGTATCGTTCGTGCTCTGGTCACCATCGATGTCGATCTGGTTGAAACTCAGCGTCACAGCATCCGAAAGCGTCGACTGCAGGAACGACTGCTCAACATCAGCATCCGTCGAGATGAAACAGAGCATCGTCGCCATGTTCGGGTGGATCATCCCCGCGCCCTTCGCACACCCACCAACCGTAACCGTCGAACCATCGCTAGCCTCGTACCGCACCGCAATGTGCTTCGGGTGCGTATCAGTGGTCATGATCGCCTTCGCGAACTCCAGACCCGCGTCATCCCCATCGCGCACATCGATCCGCTGCGTGTGGTCCCGTATCAGATTCATGGGAAGCTCTACACCGATCACACCAGTAGACGCCACCAACACGTCATCCGAATCAACCCCGAGCTCAGCGGCCCCGATCGATGCCGCTTCCTGCGCGTCAATCAGACCTTGTTCACCCACCGCACAGTTGGCGCAACCACTGTTGGCGATTACAGCCCTTGCTCTGCCTCGCGAAACAACCTCTTTTGTCACTGTCACTGACGGAGAAAGCACGCTGTTTTGAGAAAACGTCCCCGCCACCGCGCAATCTCGATCCGAAACCAAGAGCCCCAGGTCGTACTTGTCCTCGCCCGGAGTCTTGATACCGGCAAAAACTCCACCGGCATGGAACCCTTGAGCCGTGGCGACTCCACCGCTTTCGATAATCTGCAGATCTCGTTTGTTAGACATTGCTCACATCTCGGCCATCGCACAGATACGTGGACGGCCCTCGCGCCGTATTGATATTTAAGGACACACTGTCCTATGGAATAGACTTTACAAAAGACCAGCCGATTTCAGAGCTGGATCAGCACTCTCAATCGGGGGCGGTTCGATATGCTCGAAACTCACAAAGCCGATGTTTTGGTCGCAGGACAAGGCGCCGCCGCTTTCGCCGCCGCGCTCTACTCCGCAAGATACCAACTCAGCACCATCATCGCTTCCGAATCCTTCGGCGGCGAAACTGCAATCGGCGGACTGATCGAAAACTACCCCGGTACTCCCGACATCGACGGCTTCGACCTCATGCTCAAGTTCAAAGAGCAGGTCGACAAGCTCGAAGTCCCCACAATCTCACGAAACCTCGAAGCTGTCGAACCCAGCGACGACGGCCGCTTCATCTGCACCCTCGGCGGCGGCGACATCGTCGACGCCGGCTCCGTCATCCTCTGCGTCGGACGCGAACGCCGAACCCTCGGACTGCCCAACGAAGAGGAGTGGACCGGCAAAGGTGTCTCCTACTGCTCCACCTGCGACGCGCCGCTATACCGCAACAAAGATGCCGCAGCAGTAGTCGGCGGGGGCAACGCCGCAACCGAAGGCGCAATCCTCCTCGCCCGATACGCCAAACACGTCTACCTCATCTACCGCGGCGACGAACTCTGGCGACCAGAGCCCATCCAGCTCAAAGTCCTCTCCCAGATACCCAACGTCCGCGTCCTGTTGAACACAACCGTCACCGAACTCATCGGCACCGACCTCGCCGGATTGACCTCCATCCGAATCTCGCGCCCGATGGACGATAACGAGACGGTCAACATCCATCCCGACCAGACCGAGCCGATGAACAAGTCCCGCGATGACGACCACGGCAAAGACGTCATCGACCTCGACGGCATCTTCATCGAAGCCGGTGCCGACCCTCGACTCGAAATCCCCAACATGCTCGGACTCGACCTCAACGACGAGACCGGCGAAGTCCACGTCGACCGCGGCCAACGCACCAGCATGCCCGGCATCTACGCCGCCGGCGACCTCACCGACGGCACATCCCTCAAGCAAACCGTAACCGCCGCATCCCAAGGCGCCATAGCCGCCCTCTCAGCATACGGCTACGTCCTAGCCGGCGAACACCACTATGAGGCAGCGTAGCAACTCCCGTCATTCCCGCGCCCCCGTCATTCCGGCGAAAGCCGGAATCCAGAGGGGAAGGGAAGCACGTCCCCTTCGCTTCAGCGTAAGGGGACGCGGAGCGGAGCGAACGCAGGGGATGCCCGCAAACACCCATCCTTAAATCCTTTCAATCCTTCAAATCCGGGTTCAGACAACAAGCACCAACCCCCACAACCATGAGAGCCCCCATCAGCACCACATCCCAAGAGCGTCTGGTAACCGCGCCCGACATCCCCCACGCCGAACCCAAACTCGGCACCGTCGCCGTCCTATACACCGAACCCGAAACCGTACTCTCCGACTACGCCGACCTCTTAGACCTCGCCGGATACCAAGACTCCCTGACGCCAGACATCGAGACCCTCCTCAAAATCAACATCTCCTGGCAGCACTACTACCCCGCATGTTCGACAGCCCCATGGCAGATCGAAGGCGTCGCCAATAAACTCCGCACCGACGGCTTCGACGACTTAACCGCCGCACACAACGGCACCGTCGTAGGCGATCCCATCGAAGGCCGCATCAAAAACAAACACGCCGCCGTCGAAGACCGACTCAACATCCCGCACGTCATCCTCGACACCCCCGAAATGGAGTGGGTGCGCTACAAGCCCCAAGCCGAGATGCTGGTCCTCAACGACATCTACAAAGACGGCATCTACATCCCCGAGATGCTCCTCGGCACCAACATCATCCAACTCCCCACAGTCAAGACCCACGTCTTCACCCAGATGACCGGCGCGATGAAGAACGCCTTCGGCGGACTCCTCCACCGATACCGACACTGGACCCACGCCCAGATCCACGAAACCTTAGTCGACCTCCTCCAGATACAGCGCGAAATCCACAGCGGACTCTTCGCCGTCATGGACGGCACATTCGCCGGCGACGGACCCGGACTCCGCGCCATGCGCATCCCCACCAAGAACATCATCCTCGCATCCGCCGACCAAGTAGCCATCGACGCCGTAGC
>VXTA01000058.1:0-1954 GCA_009837685.1 Chloroflexota bacterium
AAGATGAATCATGCCATCCCGCCGGTATTTCCTCGCAGCATCCGGACTACGGTCCATGTACGCCCAAGGATCGCCTTCCCGCGCCTCATCGTCCGTCAGAGCATGCTCGTAATCAATGAGCTTAGCGCGTTCGGCAGCGTATTCCTTGTTCAACATGCCCTCCACAGGCACATCCACAAAATCAGGATCAGCAGTATACGCTTCACGATCCGCAAAGGCCAGCTTCTTGCACTCCGTCATCACATGAACCGCCTCGGACGTCAAATATCCAAGACCTGCTGCATCAAAGTTCTCAAACAGATTCAACTCTTGCAGCAGAACATGCCCCGATGAATTCGGCGGCGCCTCGTACACCGTACGACCGCGGTAGGTCGTTGAGATCGGCTCCTGCCACTTGACCTTGTGGTGGGTCATATCCTCGTACCGCAGCAAACCCCCGCACTCTTCACTGAAACGACCAATCTCTCGGGCAATATCACCCTCGTAGAACGCATCACGACCCTGCTCTCCGATGGTGCGGTAAGTTTGGGCGAGGTTCGGATTGTAGCGCAACTCGCCCGGCTTCAACCACTCGCCGTTCGGCGCGAACACCTCAGCCGACGTTGGCGCCTCACGTAACAGTGCACATTGCATCGACGAAACCGCTTGCTGATGCGAAACCGGCACCCCATCCTCGCACAACTCGATCGCCGGCTCCACGCAGACACTCAGCGGCAATAATCCGTGCCGCTCATGCGTCGCCAACAGCGCGTCCAATATCCCCGGGACCGATGTCCCCAATATCCCTGTCAGAGGTATACCATCCGAGTAACGATCCGCCGTCGCCAACGCCGGTGCCGCACCGGTACCGTTAGCCACTTCGACAGACTTTTTCTCCTTCATATACGTCATCACGAAACCATCACCACCGATGCTCGAACCCGCAGGTTCAGCCACACCCAGAGCAAACGCTACAGAAATCGCAGCATCCACCGCGTTCCCGCCCCGATGCAACGTGCGAATCCCAGCTTGCGCCGCAAGCGTATGATTGGCGACAACGGCACCTTTCGACCCCATTCGAGGCGGACGAAACGACTGACCAGTGATGCCATGAGGAGATTGGTAACGCACTTTGATGTTCCTTTGAATCTAGTCTTTGAAAGATTCGGTGCCGTCAGTGTACTGCTCGGACGCTTGTTTCGCGCACACGATGAATATAGAAATTGTATGTAGCCAAAAAGCAAGTTGGCGGCAATGAAAACACACGCAAACTATTGAAGGAATTGTGAGGGAAATATGCGAAATCAAGCAACAACCGGATACGCCGACACGGAGCCCGATTACGGGTCTGGCGACGGAGCCAAACGTCTTTGGTTAATTGACGGGGCATATCTATTCAGCACCCAATCTTCAGTCGGACAAGGTTACAACTTTGACTATCTATTGCTCAAAAACAAGCTAGAGACAACCGTAGGCCCGTTCTGGAGGTCCTACTACCTCAATGCATTGCAGCCAGACAATGACCGCAACGACGGCATGCAACGCTTCCACTCTTGGCTCCAATCAGCCCCGCCGAGCGGACCCAAAATCATCACCAAGCTATACAACCTCAGAGATTCCGACGCCAGCCACGCATACTGCCATGGGTGTGCAACCACTGTGCAACTCGAGTGTCTCTCACCAACGTGTTCAACGGGGGTGTATCCGTTGACCCGCAGGTCGCAAAAGGGAGTCGATGTCGGCCTCGCAACACTCGCCCTAACCCATCTCGACTCATACGACACCCTGATGCTGTCGTCCGGAGATGGCGACCTCCTCGACGCCATCAAGTTCGTAAGCGATGCCGGCAAAGAGATTGAACTCGCCGTATTCAGAGCCGGCGTAGCTACCGAATTGCAGTCATGGGCCGATCGCATATATTGGATCGACGAATTTGCACACGAAATCGCGCGTTAAACGTGTCATTCCCGTACAG
>VXTA01000058.1:1964-4667 GCA_009837685.1 Chloroflexota bacterium
CCCGTACAGTCATCATTCCCGCGCAGGCAGGAATCCACATTGTGATGTGATGCACACATAAACAATCAGAAAAGGTGTGTCCTAAATGTCATTTCTCAAAAAAGGCGAAAAAGCCCCCGATTTCGAATTAACCGCACACAATTCAAAGCGTGTGCGACTTTACGATCTGCTGGATTCCGGCCGACGGGTAATTCTCACGTTTCATCCAGCATCATTCACCGGCGGTTGAACCAATCAACTCGGGGTCCTTGGCGGGATCCGAGAACAAGCACTTGAGGCCGGTGCAGAACTGCTCGAGATAAGTTGCGACTCCGTCCCCGTGAAACTCGCATGGGTAACCGCCAACTTCGAGCAGCACGAAGTCTCAAAAGCCCCACTAGTCCTCTCCGACTTCTGGCCACACGGCCAAGTCAGCCGCACCTACGGCGTCTTCAACCAAGAGCGCGGCATGTCCATCCGATCCCTCTTCATCATCGACACCAACCGCACCATCATCCACTCCGAAGAATCCACCCAACGCGGAGTACTCCCAGACATCGAAGCCGCCGTAAACCTCGTCGCCAACTCGAGATAAACCGTCTGCGCTCCGTCATACCCGCGCAGGCGGGTATCCAGAGGGGCCTGGCATGGCGTCATCCCCTCTCCCTTGATGGGAGAGGGCTAGGATGAGGGTGAACGGGGACAAAAGGGTGGGAGTACCACCCCATCACACCCCATCATTCAAATCACATAGACATGTCCCTTACTACGATACGGGATCACAGTCCAAAAACTTGCCCACCCGCCACCTGCGCGATAATCAAACTCCATCACAGTACCGTGCCTCGCCGTGTCCACACAACCATCTCAACAACCCATACCATTCACCGACCCCGCCCCGCGCCTCTCCCGCGCCGACATCGCGCGCATCGCAGCACAGATGCTCCCCCACGGCGCAGTCGTAAACCTCGGCATCGGCATCCCTTCCCTATGCGCCGATTTCGTACCAGAAGGCGTTTACGTCCGATACCAAGCCGAGAACGGTGTCCTCGGATACGGCGAACTACTGCCTCCAGAAGAAGGCGATCCCGACCTCATCGACGCCAGCGGACAGTTCACCAAGATGACCCCCGGCATGGCCTTTTTCGACTCCGCAGAGTCGTTCGCCATGATCCGCGGCGGTCACATCGACGCCACTGTGCTCGGAGCTTTACAAGTCTCGGAACAAGGCGATCTGGCTAACTGGATGCTCCCATCCAGAGGCATCGGCAGCATCGGCGGAGGCATGGACCTCGCAGCCAACACCAAACGCGTGATCGTAGCGATGGAGCACACCACCAGGCGCAACGAGCCGAAAATCCTCAAAGAGTGCACCTTTCCCTTGACCGCTCAACGCTGCGTTACCGACATCGTCACCGACATCGCAGTCATCTCAGTAACCGAGAATGGATTGGTGCTGAACGAGTGCGCCCCGGGTTGGAACGCAGACGATGTGCAGGCATTGACTGTCCCCACGCTGCTGAAACCCACGAAAGGCTGAAGAACCTCAGATATGAAGATCACCGATATCCGAACCGTAGTAGTCGGCAACCCTTGGAAGAACTGGATCTACGTAGTCGTAGACACCGATGAAGGTTTCCGAGGAATCGGAGAGGCGACCGGCGGTCTCAGCACACAACCCACCGTCGCCGCCGTCGAAGAAGTCAAGCACCTCGTAATCGGGCGTGACCCGCGCGACATCCACGCCATCTGGAACGAGCTCTATCTCGCAGGTTTCCTTAACGTGAATCGCGAAATGGCCGGCATCGAAATGGCATGTTGGGACATCCTCGGCAGATCATTGGGCGCACCAGTCCATCGACTCCTAGGCGGCAAAGTGCGCGACGACATCCGCGTCTACGCCAACGGCTGGTACTCCGGCGACCGTACACCAGAAGGCTTCGCAGAAAAGGCATCCGAAGTCGTCGCCAAGGGATACACCGCGCTGAAACTCGACCCCTTCGGCACCGCATACCTCGCATTGAGCCGGTCCGAAACGCGCGAAGTTCAGGCACTCCTGAGAGCCGTCCGCGATGCCGTCGGCGACGACGTCGAAATCATGATCGAAGCCCACGACCGCTTCAGCGTCGGCGCCGCAATCGAGATCGGCAACTGGCTAGAAGAGTTCGATGTCACCTGGTTCGAAACCCCAGTACTCTCAAACGACGTAGACGCCCTCATCGAAGTCGCAAAACGAGTCCCCGTACGCGTCATCGCCGGCGAGAGAATGCACGAACCACACGACTTCGCACGTTTCCTAAACGCCGACGTAACCGACATCATCAACCCAGAACCCTTAGGCGTCGGCGGCGTATGGCGAACCCTGCAGATCGCGGGCATGGCTCGCGCCCATCACGCGCAACTAGCTCCCCACAACGCCGAAAGCCCGCTCAAAACAATGATCGCGTTGCACATCGATGCCGTCACCCCCAACATCTACATCCAAGAATGTTTCGACGACTTCCTAGAGCCGTGGGTATCCGACGTTCTACACGGCTTCGAACGAGTCCAAGACGGCAAACTTCACATCCCCGACACCCCCGGCTTCGGCGTCGAACTAGACGAGACCGAAGCCGCCAAGCACCCCTACGGCAAATCCAACTTCCTCAGAATGTTCCGCGCCGGATGGGAACGCCGCGACGTCGCCCACGACTAGACCCCATTCTTGCGACCCTTGTCGTACTC
>VXTA01000260.1:0-638 GCA_009837685.1 Chloroflexota bacterium
GGCTCATCAACTCCTTGGCGTGAAACTCCGAAAGCAGTCGGTCAAACGGAATCTCTTGAAACTCAGGGTCCGCCAGATACCGGTTGCGATCCGCAAACACCAGCTGCATCGCCTCAGCCATCAGGTGAATCGTCGCGCTTCGTCCAAAGCCCATGTCGCCGATGTCTCGCAACGCCAACACGTTCAAAAACTCGATCAGGTGAAGACCGCCAGCAGATGAAGGCTGAGGCCCACTAACCGTGTAGCCGCGATAGGTGCCAGTCACCGGTTCGCCCCGCCGCGTTCGATACTCCAACAGATCATCCATCGTGATGATCCCGCCTTGCGACTGCGAATATCGAACTATCTCCTCGCCCAACTCGCCGCTATACAGATAGTCCGAACCCTCAAGCGCTATCCGCTTCAACGTGCTGGCAAGATCGCGCTGCACCACCAGATCGCCCGGTTCCGGCACCTCCCCTCCCGGCATGAATATGCTGCTCGTTGCGCTGTATTGCCGCAAAAGTTCAGTATTGCCAACCACGAAGCCACAGTAGTGCTCGCTTGCTCGAAATCCGCTCTCTGCGTGGCTGATCGCCGGTTGCATCACCTCCGAAAGCGACAGATTCCCGAACTCCGACTGAATCTCGCACCACGCC
>VXTA01000260.1:648-4660 GCA_009837685.1 Chloroflexota bacterium
GATCCCGGCACTCCCGACGCCAATACTCCCGTCTGGTTAAGATCACCCCGCGCCCGCATGTAGTTTGGCCACTCGTCCGAGACTGGCGTGAACATATCCATCGTCGCCGCCCCGGGCGCTTGCGAGTAGTTGTCGATGGCTATCCGACGCCCATCAGCTAAGCGGATGTTCATGAAACCCGCACCGTAGATACCCATCTTCATCGGCTCAACCACCGACAAAGCGAACATCGTAGCCACCGCCGCATCAATGGCGTTACCGCCAGCCGTCAGCATCTCCGCACCGGCCGCCGATCCCAGCGACTGCGTCGACGCCGCAACACCGTCATAGCCAACCACTGGCCGGTTTTGGGGACTGAACGTTATCGGGGCGTTCTCGCGCCACCGCTGAGAAGTCAACGCGCCTGTCGGCATTCGAGATTAACCACCTTCTTGTTTCTTTGAGCTTCGCCGCCACATAAACCCATCATTCCCATCCTTAAAAATCATACCCATCCTAGTCCAGTACCCCCGTTTCAACGGGGTTTGACATCTCAAGCGATAATGGGAAGTATCGAACCTGACAAACTTCTCGTCGTTCTCGCGGGGCCTGCCCCGTACCCCGATACGGGGGCGGGAATCCAAAATCCAAGGGAAAGACCGAAAATATGCCGATAATCACCGTCGAAGGCAGAGTTGGAGCTGGAGCGCCCGATCTGGGTCGCCTCGTCGCTCGCGAGTTGGAGATCGACTTCGTCGATCGTCTCATCCTCGCCCAGATCGCGAGGAGGGTCAACGCCACCATGCGCGCCCTGGTCGATCAGGAGCGCCGCGTACCTTCGCTCGTGAACCGCTTAGCTCTCCGCGTACAGCGCGTCCTCGAACGATCTGCCGTAGCTGGAATGGGCGGTGACCCCTACTTCGGACCCGGCGTGGAAGATCTCATCTCACGCCAATACAGCGAATACGAGGAGGAACCACACACCACAGCCGAGGAAGTCGACGACGAGCGATTCATCGCCACTACACGTGAGGTCATCGAAGATGTCGCCGACCAAGGAAACATCGTAATCCTCAGTCGTGGCGGAGCCGCCATCCTTCGAGAACGCAACGATGTCGTACGCGTCGGAGTTGTCGGGCGAATGGAAGACCGCGCCGCAAGAGTAGCCGAACGCGAAAGCATCTCCATGGACGAAGCGCGAGACTTCATCACCCACTCAGATGCCGCACAGCACCGCTACTTCGAAAAAGCATTTGGCACAAGCCCAATCGATCCGTTCCTATACCACTTCATGTTCAACACATCCGACGTCACCATCTCATACGCCGCTAGAATGACCGTTTTAGCCGCCCAATCCCTCGACGACGACGGCAAACTCTAGCCGTCATCTAGAATCGAAACAACGCAGTCCGTCATTCCCGCGTAGGCGGGAAACCAGAAAAACCGAAACAGCCTTTCCCCCATGCCGCCAAGAAACCGAAATCGACGCCGCTCAGGACGTCGCCCCAACGTCTTCGTCCAAACCGAGCGACCTTCTGGCCAGAGCCAGACCAACGACGAACCGGAAGCAGAAAACGCCGCCATCGTTGAGCCGTCCCCCGTCCTGGCCGCCACTGCATCCGCGGTAGCCAGCCAGCGCCCGGCTGGAGCCCGCCGAACCCAACGAACCCGTTCCGAAGTCTACGCTCGCACCTTCCCCCGCGAAATCCGCAAAATGGGCATCCTAGCCGCTGGCATCGTTGTCGCCCTAACCGTCTTCACGATCGTTTTGTAATCAGAACGTTACTGGGATACCTAGATACTTGTAGCTTCGCCGCGTCGCCCGGTTCCGGTTGGATGCTTCCATCTCGGGGCCGAGTGATGTCCGATTCGCTTAACTCTGAATCCGTTCATCCGGCCTCAATCAACCCCGTAAAATCAACTTACCTTCATGTCCACCTCTCTGACAACTGAACCTCCCTCCCGCGCCGATCTCTTCGCTGAGCGGCTCGCCGCTGTGCCCCGCGAGCCCGGCGTATACACGATGCGCGGAAAGAGCGGGCAGATACTCTACGTTGGCAAGTCCATCAGCCTGCGAAACCGTCTCCGCTCGTACTTCTCAAACGAAACCAAATTGCGTGGCAAGACCAAGCGACTCGTCGGACAGATCCACGACTTCGACTACATCGTCGCCGAGTCCGAGCGGGAAGCCCTGCTACTCGAGAATTCGCTGATCAAGCAGCACAAACCGCGCTTCAACGCTCGTCTCAAAGACGACAAGACCTACCCCTACATCAAGGTCGACCTCGACGACGAGTTTCCCCGCGTCTACTTCACCCGCCGCCGATCCAAACGCGACGGTGCCCGATACTTCGGACCCTACGCCTCCGCATACTCTGTCCGAACCACCCTCGATCTCCTCAAAAAGCTCTTCCCCTACCGCTCCTGCACCATGAAGATCACGGGCGAAGAGGAGCGTCCTTGCCTCGAGTACCACATCAAACGCTGTGTCGCTCCTTGCACCGGCTACGCCGACAAGCAGGAATACGACAAGGTCATCGAACAGGTCATCACATTCCTGCAAGGCGACACGAACAAGGTTGTCGTCGAGCTCCAAGAGGCGATGACCGAAGCCGCCGAGAACCTCGAGTTCGAACGAGCCGCAGCACTTCGCGATCGCCTCAACGCCATGAAGATCGTCTATGAAGACCAGAAGGTTGTCGGCATCGGGCAGGAAGACATGGACGTCATCGCCTCCGAGAAAGGCAGTGACGAGGCCTGGATCGACGTCTTCTTCATCCGTCGTGGCAGCATGGTGGGACGCGACAACTTCATCATGGCCGGCACCTACGATGACACCGATTCGCACATCATTGCCAAGTTCATCGAGCAGTTCTACATCGCCGGCAACCCGCATATGCCGCGCCGCCTTTTGACGCAGACCGAACCGGAAGACGCGCACGTTCTCCAAGAGCTTCTCACCGAGAATCGCGGCGCCAAGATGGAGATCAACGTTCCCAAGCGTGGCCCGAAGCGGAAACTCGTCGATATGGCGCACGAGAACGCCGTACAGGGTCTCTCGCAGCTAAAACTGAAGTGGCAGTCCAACTCCGACCTGATGGGGCGTGCTTTGGACGATCTGCAGGAAGCCTTGAGCCTACCCAACCGCCCATACCGCATCGAGTGCTACGACATCTCCCACACCCAAGGCACATCTTCCGTAGCCGCGATGTCCGTGTTCGAGAATGGAGCGCCTGCAACATCGCAATACCGACGTTTCAAGATCAAGACCGTCGATGGCAACGACGACTTCGCATCCATGCGCGAGGTCCTGACCCGACGATTCAAGCGTCTGAACGTTGCCCGTGAAAAGGCTGCTGAAGGCACGGATCCGACCAAACCGTCCGATTCGTTCGGAATCACGCCCGATCTCGTGCTAATTGATGGCGGCAAAGGACAGCTATCCGCTGCGCTCGCCACAATGCTTCATCTCGGTGTCGCGGACATCCCACTCGCTTCCATCGCCAAGAAGGAAGAGGAACTCTTTACTCCCGACAG
The DNA here is from genome assembly GCA_009837685.1 of Chloroflexota bacterium. Lineage (GTDB taxonomy): Bacteria > Chloroflexota > Dehalococcoidia > Lucifugimonadales > Lucifugimonadaceae > Bin127. The sequence continues at coordinate 4,165 of VXTA01000260.1, forward strand.
TTCCGAACCCATCCGTCTGCCACGTAACGCACCTTCGCTGTTTGTATTGCAGCAGGTCCGGGATGAGGCGCATAGATTTGCGATTACGTATCACCGGAAGACACGGGGGCGGACTTCGTTGAAGTCTGCTTTGGACCTAGTTCCGGGTATCGGACCGTCGCGGAAACGTGCGCTGATGCGTCGTTTTGGGAGTCTCAAAGCGATTCGCGAAGCTTCAGAGTTGGAACTCGCTTCTACGCCGGGAATGACCCAAAGGCTGGCGGAAAAGGTCAAGGATTACCTCTGATTCGGTTGAATTAGTCGCTCAGTCGGTCTCGGCGGGACTCGAGGGTGGCGATGAGCATGTCTAGGTTTGCGGCGGTTTCGCGCATTCTTAGAGCGCCGTCGTCGTATCGGAACTCCATCCATCCTTCCGGCAGGTTTTCGATGTTGGTGCCGATTCTCGACATGGAGTTTTTCTCGATCTGAAGGTCGGCTGACGCGTTGAGATACCCAC
>VXTA01000212.1 GCA_009837685.1 Chloroflexota bacterium
TCGACATCATCTCTCGTCAAGAGGCGACTGCGCGTTTCATCGCCCGACATCTCTACACCTTCTTCGTGGCGGACGAGCCACAAGTTCCGGCGTGGAGTATCCAGCCACCGAATGACCCTGACGCGATCCAAGATCTGGTCGATGCGTGGATGGAATCGGACGCCGACATCCGTCACGTCGTCGAGACGATGCTGAAATCAGATTTCTTCAAAGAAGCGCGGATGAAGCGAGTTAAGTCACCAACCAACTTCGTGGCGAACGTCCTCAAGATTTCGGGCGACTACCGTGACGTTGACGTAGGGTTGGAGACTTTCCAAGGCACCCTCGTTGCGATGGGCCAGACGCTGATGGACCCGCCGTCAGTGGAAGGCTGGCACACGGGCAAAGAGTGGATCGACGGCGGAACTTTGACTGAACGAGTCAACTTTGCGGTTAACACCCTTAGCGATCCTTCTAAACCAGGTGTTCGCGCCATCATCGATGCGGTCGAAGACTTGGAAGCGCCTCGGACACCGGAAAAGGTCGTGGAAGTCGTGCTTGAATACCTGTGCCGATTGGACGCCGACGATGAAACCAAGGAAGCTTTGGTCGAACACGCATACGAAGGTGGCGACTTCGACGGCGACACAGAGGAACGCGTCTTGAGATTGATAACGCTCGCGGTATCAACCCGCGAGTTCCAGTTCGAATAAACAACACCCCCGCTGGATTCCCGCCTGCGCGGGAATGACGGAAGCGGGTTCCGGCAAAGAAGCAAATCGGAGCAACTGAAATGGCAATGAACGGTAACGGCAACGGGACTAACGGGAAGCACAAGGATCCCGTGTTGGTCGTGATCCAACTGTCCGGCGGCAACGACTTCATGAACACGGTCATCCCGTATACCGAGGGCGTTTACTACGACGTGCGTCCTCTCGTCGGGATGCCGGAAGACAAGGTGATCCCGATCACCGACAAATTGGCGTTTCACCCGAATGCGAGTGCGTTGAAGGAAATATGGGATGAGGGCAAAGTCGCCATAATTCAAGGCATCGGCTATGAAAACTCGAGCCGTTCGCACTTCCGTGCAATGGACATCTGGCACACATGCGAACCGGAAACTATCGCTACCGAAGGGTGGCTGGCCAGGGTAATCCGGGAAATGGATCCAAACGGCGAGAATCCGGTCACCGCAGTCAACTTCGGGCGGGGATTGCCGCGAGCCTTGGCCGCACCCGGTGTCACCGCGACATCCGTCGGCGACCTCGACAACTACGGTCTGATGTCGAATATCGAAGTTACAGAAGAGCGCGACGAGAACCTCGAGATCTTCAAGCGGATGTATACACCGGCGGTTGGTTCCGGTCTCGTAATGGATTACCTAGGTCAAACTGGGCGTGACGTGCTCAAAGGTGCGGACATGCTGGCGGTTGCTCCGGGCATGTACAAATCTAACGTGGAGTATGCCGATAATCCAATCGCGCAATCGCTCCGAGACGTCGTCCGTGTTCACACTGCCAACCTCGGCACGCGCATCTTCTATACCAACCACTTGGGATACGACCACCACGCACAGGAAGTCCCGGCCCACAACAAGCTTATCGGCGAGTTGTCAGAAGCGATCCGAGATTTCCTGCAGGACCTCCGCGACCACGATGCCGCGGAAGAAGTGACGATCTTGGTCTTCACCGAATTTGGTCGACGCATCAAGGACAACGGCTCCGGAACCGACCACGGCTCTGGAGGCGGTGCGTTCCTCATCGGCGAGCACGTCAAAGGTGGACTATATTCCGAGTACCCGCCACTTGACCGCCCAAACTGGTTGAACGACGAGGACTTGAGGCACACCTACGACTTCCGAGGGATGTACGGCACGATCCTTGAGCAGTGGTTCGGTCTAGACCCCGTCCCGATCGTGGGCGGCAGTTTTGAGCAGCTCCAACCGTACGAAAAGACGTTGGTCTGATCAGGCACATAAACGGCAAGTCAAAACACACCGGGAGGGTTTGACCGTGAGTGAAAACGGCAATGGCTCCATGAATGGAACGAATGGCAGGCCACATGCGTTGCTGCGCGCTGGCTTCCCGTTCTACACGACGCTCGGCATGCGCCGAGTTACAACGTATCCGATGGACATCGTGATCGGAGACGAAGACCGGCTCTACGTCTTGAACCGCACCGATGGTCAAGGCGGGCAGATTCGCCGGATCAATTGGAACGACGACGATTTGGACATCTTCGGGTCCGATTTTGTTTGGCCCGTCCAGATGATCCGTGATGCCGACGAGAACTGTTACGTCTCGGATGAAGGCAACCACACGATCACGGTGTGGCGACCCTCCGACGGCGAGTTGTTGGACACTTGGGGCACGCATGGAAGCAAGCCCGGCCAACTCAACCGGCCGTCGGGCATCGCGTGGGACAACGACGGCAACATGCTCGTGGTTGAAACGCAGAACCACCGTGTTCAGAAATTCACATCATCAGGCGAGTACATCAGCGGATTTGGCGAGTTCGGCACCGACGATGGGCAGTTCAACTACCCGTGGGGCGTGGGCATCGATCCGCATGATGGAGCGATCTACATCTCCGACTGGCGCAACGACCGACTTCAAAAGTTCGACTCAGATGGGGACCACATCTGGACTGTTGGTTCTAGTGGCGACGACATCGGCGAGTTCAATCGACCAGCTGGCGTGACAGTGGATCGGCATGGCGACGTGTACGTCGCTGACCGCGGCAACCACCGAGTCCAGCAGTTCGATCTAAACGGTCGCTACGTCGACCGCTTCATCGGCGACGGAGTGCTATCCAAGAGCGGCAGAATCTACATCTTGTCAAGCACGACGGTGCTTCGAAACCGCGAATCTGCGGAGCTGGAGGTCACGCGTCGATTGCGTGGTCCGGCGATGATGCGCTTCCACAACGACCCTAAGCGTGGCGATCTGATGTACATAGCCGACTTCGGGTGCCATCGCATCCAGGTCTACCGCAAAGAGGCGTACGAGTTGACCCCAGAGCAGATCGCGCCTGTCCCGAGTGCGCCGACGCTCTATACGGTCTAGATAGCTAGCACGGTCTGATTGACAGGGCGGGACGTTACCCCAGTCCCAACCTCTCCTCAACGCCTGCGAACACGTCGTGGGCGATCTCTAACGCGCGCTCCGAATCCAGTTCCTCATGGGTTTCGCATGGCGCGCCGCCGATGAGCGCCTGCGGGTAACGTGCGCCAACGTAGTGCTTGTCCAGCAGGCCGGCGATTGATTTGACGAACTCGAAGGATTGGTCGAAGGCAGTGGCATCGGCGCAGAGATCGGCTAGAGCGTGTCCCCAGACGTGTTCCGCTCCGTGGTTGTATAGAAAGGCGACAACCGCCTTCTCTGCTGATTGCTGAGCCAAGAAGCAGGCTAGAGCATGCCTTCCGTCCGCGGCGTTGGCTGTAGCGGCTTCAAGGTCGTGCTTGGACTGTACCAACCAGCTGCGCGGCACACGTTTCAGCGAGGAATAATCGGTCATGGCGATCCTTCGTCATTCCAACGAAAGCTGGAATCCAGTAGGTTTACGAACGCATAGGGTTGCGTGCTCAGTGAAGTTGGTCCCCGTACTGCTGTGCGCGGATCAGTATCGGATCCGACTCGGCCAACTCAAAGAATTCTGCTTCGGTATAGACATGGAACGTTGTGCCGACGGAAGGGCGCAGGTGCGTGACCCAGAAGTCGGAACGTCGGTGAAAAGGTTCGTCGGTTTCTTGAACCACGATCAGCTCGAGAGTCGTGTCTGGTTTGGTTGGTTCGCCACTGACCAGATCACCGATGAGTATCAATCGAGTCATTCCAAGTTGCGGCATTTCTTCCGCGAAGCGTTGTAGCTCGCCTTCTAGCATGCGTCGACGTTGGCTGCCAAAGCCGAACATCATTGGGGACATGAGGTCAACCTGCGTGGTATTGAATACGTTTCGCCTAAGGCTAACAGGGAAATCGGACGAAACAGACAACAACAAAAAAGAGGCGGGTGACACCACCGGGACAGGCTTGTGTTGCCTATCCGAGTGATGCCACCCGCCGGGAGGTGTCTCAGACACTAGGTCGGAGAGCACCCCGCATTTTTAACTCCTTGGCATTGAGACGAATCTCATCGCCGGGAAGTTTTTAGGGGGATCTCGCCTAAGTCGAGACACCTCTTCTACGGCTATATGCCATTACCTAGACGTCCCTCCTTTCATTTCGTATCCGGCTCGTGGCACGATTGCCACCGCCTCAGCAAACCAATGGTCAGGTTCGCCGGCACGCTAATTATAAAGGACGCGGGCGCAATGTCCAGCGCGATTTGGCGACAATATTGATCACCAGATCGCAGGGGAAAAACGCCCGCGCCTATTTGGATTACTCGGTTTGAGTTACCCGATTTGCTTCGCGAGCGACTCAGCGTCGGCCTTCGAAAGAATGCGGAACACCTTGTTGCCGGCGGGCGAAAGGCCCTGAACGGCCTTGCGACCATTCTTCATGGTTACGATTTCCGGGTTCTGTACCGGGACCGTAGCCTTCTCTTTTACCGAGTATTCGGTGATTTCCATGTGATACCTCGATTACTAATCGCAGTGTTACTGCCGAGTTTGCCTAAAATCTATATGAGGTTAGATTATAGAAA
>VXTA01000196.1 GCA_009837685.1 Chloroflexota bacterium
AGATTCGCGAGATATTCTCCGACCCCAGCGCCGCCTTTGTGTTTTCGAACGACGGCGAGACCTTCTTCATCCTCGCCGATGACGGTGTTCTGCGGGCCTTCGACTCTCACGACGGCGAACTGATCGAATCCGTGCAGGTGCTTGAGCCGTTCGAGAGGGTGTGGGGAAGTCCCTCGCCCGCGATGACTGTCGCCGGCGAATGGCTGTTCGTCTCCGACCCGTATAGCGGTCATGTCCTCGGAGTTCATCTCGAGCACATGGAGGTCGAGGAGGAATGGGAGCTTGGCGGGGCGCCGGCGAACTTGACGTTCGTCGGAGTGGGCGTCGATGACCATCATGATGACGAGCACGCCCACGAAGATGAGCATGATCACGAGGCCGAGGCCGATCACGAAGATCATGACGATCATATGGAAGTGATGGGCCACGATGAGCTAATCGGTCGACTTCTCGTTTCGGACGGGGTGGAAGCACGCCTATCCGTGATCGATCTCTCGACCGACGACGTTGAGAGCGGGATCTTCGACGTTGCCGGACCCAATGCGACGCTCTACTCCAGCACTACTCACCGTTACGGCATCGCCCTCGCTCGCGGACCCGAAAACGGTGACGACCGCATTCACATCTTTGACGGCGGCGTGTTCTACGTCCCGCACGGCGATCACTTCGACCTGGTGACTGAGTCCGTTTCACGTCACCCGCTTGAGATCGTCGAAGAATGGCCGGTGCACTCCGTGAACAGCCACGGCTGGACCGCCATCTTCGCCGACACCAACGGTCACGTGGTTCTGATTGACGAGGAAGACTTGGCTAGCTCAGGCGGCGACTACGAACCGATCGTGCTTGAGGCCGGGATCCAGCACGGGACCGGGTTCGTGATTTCCGATGACCACGTCATCATGTCTGTTAACAACCCGCTCTGCACCGAGTTCATCCCATCGGGGGACTGCCTGCCACTCGGCGTTGAAGTGCGCACGTTCGACGACGAAGTCGTCTACGACGCGGCCAAAGACGCCTGTCCTAGCCTGCATGGCGAGGCGCACAATGCACACGGCGCGGTCTTCGGCTGCCGCTTCGTCGGCGTGCTCTCCGTACACGCGCACGACGGGCATTACGAGCATGAGTTGATCCCCTACCCAGAGGACATGGCTGATGAACTCGCGCTCGGCCTTCTTTACGGACATCATGACAGTGAAAACTTCTTCGCCCCAGCGACCCTCTTTCCCGGCGGGCAATGCTGTGATTTGGGCGGCGTCTGGTTGGTCGACGTAGCCAACGGCGAAATGCGTGAGGTGTTTCCTGATCCCAGCGTTACTGCCGCGTTCTCGAGCGACGGCGAAGTCTTCTTCATGCTCGCCAATGACGGTGTTCTGCGGGCCTTCGACTCTCACGACGGCGAAATGGTCGAAACCATGCCGTTGATCGACCCGTTCGAGACGGTGTTCGGAAGTCCTTCGCCCTCGATGATCGTCGGCGGCGAATGGCTCTTCCTCGCCGACCCGAACAGCGGTCATGTCCTCGGGGTCCATCTTGAACACATGGAGATCGAGGAGGAATGGGAGCTCGGTGGTGCGCCGGCGAACTTGACGTTCGTCGGAGTGGGCGTCGATGACCATCATGATGACGAGCATGACCACGAGGATGATCACTGAAGAGTAATACCGGATCAAGAACATGTTGCAAGTGCAAGTTACGTCTGGTGACTTGCAAAGTTGATGAGCTAAGGAGCAAAATCCCGAAATGAACTACGGAAAATTGATTGAGAGAGGTGTAATTGGCAACGCGGGTGGCAGAGCAAAAGGCTTTTTGCTTTTGGTGGCATTAGCCGTTGTGGGTAGCCTGGTTGCTTGCGCAGATGAGAGGGTTGTCGAGGTGCCGGTGGACCGACCAGTCATCCAAACCGTTGAGGTTGAAGTGGCCGTCGAAGTCGAGAAAGAGGTCGTCCGAGAGGTGCAGGTCGAAGTGCCTGTCGAAGTCGAGAAAGAGGTCGTCCGAGAGGTGCAGGTCGAAGTGCCTGTAGAGCGGACCGTCGAGGTAGAGGTGGAAGTGCCGGTGGTGAAGAATCTTATAGTCAACAATCTTCAGGAGTGCGTTGATTCCTATGACTCGGGTACAGATTACTTTCCGGATAAGACAGAAGCCGAATATGCCCTGGAGTGGCAGGTCGAGTACTTCAACAATTACAAGGTGCTGACGGTCGATACCGACTCCAGCCCGGACGTGCAGAACAACATCAAATACGTTTTGGTGCAGTGCGGGACGCCGGCGCCGGCCCTCTCCGGGGAGCTTGAAGATGCGTTGGTTGTAGAGGTGCCTGTGCAACGATTCTGGGAAGGCGGCGGTGCGACGTTCGCCGCGTTGGATGCCCTTGGAGTCTTGGATTCACTCATCGGAGTGAATACACGAACATCCGGTTCGCAGAACCACTTTATTCCGGATGTCATCGCCCGCGTTGCGCAGGACGATGTACACAAGGAGACAAGCTATGGCGAGGACTTGGAGCTGATACTCGACGGCGAGCCTGACGTCTATTTCCAGTACAACGGTGACGACTGGCGGGAGAATGCCCTTCAGGTTGGCGTGCCTGCCGTTTTCTACTCGCCTTTCTCGGAGGGCCCGTTGGGATCCGCAGAGCAGGTGAAGTTCGTATCGCTGTTCTTCAACTTGGAGGCTCGCGCCGACAGGTACTTCGAGCCGATCGCTGAAGAGTACAACCGGATCAAGGAACTGGCCCAAAGCCAAAGCGACAACCCTACTGTCTTGCTGGGAACCATTGCAAGTTCTGGTCAATTTCAGAGTAGAAATCGCACTCGCCTCGAGTCGATCCTGATTGAGGATGCGGGAGGTGATCGCCCGTTGCTCAAGGCCGTTGATCAAGGATTCTTGGACGGCACGGCGCATCTGGGTTTCGGCGGTGTTGCATTGGAGACCGCCTTGGAACACGCAGAGGATGCCGAATTCTGGTTCGAGCTGGCATTCAGACCGCGAGCGACCAACGTGCCTGAGTACTTGGTGCGCAACCCGCTGAACTCGAGCTTTCCGGCGTTGGAGCAAGGCAATGCGTTCCATAGGTATGGTCGGGCAGTTGACTACCACAGCACTGGTGCGGTGCGTGTTGACATCCTGCTGAAGGACATCATCAGCATCCTCCACCCCGACCTGCTGCCGGCACATCAGCTAGTGTTCTTGGACCGCATCGAAACGGCGGCAGAGATAGGACTCGTCGCGAGCAATCCCCAAGGTCCGGTGGAAGAATATGTTCCAGGTACGGACTACTTCCCTGACAAGGTCGAGGTGAAATGGGCGAAGGACTGGACGGTCAGCTACCACGGCAACTACAAGGTCGTGAACATGGGCCCTGTGGGCGACGCCAATGCTGGATCCCGAGAGACCTACGTGCTCTTGCAGAAGGGTACGCCGGCACCGGAACTGACTGGCAATCTCGCGGGCGCGGACATCGTAGAGATACCGGTTGAAAGCTTGTATGAAAACTCCGGCGGAGGGTCGGTGGTTACGGCTCTTGAAGAGCTTGGAGAAGCCGACGCTCTTATCGGACTGGCGTATATACCGCTCGGGGACTTTTCCGAGATCACGCCCGAATTGGATAGGCGATACAAGTCCGATGACTTCCTGGTCGCCAATGTATCGGCAGACGGATGGGAGCCTGTTGTCGATGCCGACCCGGATGTTGTAGTAGTGCCTTACAGTGCTGCCCAGAGGGAAACCGCCAGGTCGCTTGGGTTGGGCGCGGTATTCTACAACCCCTTCTGGGAAACTCCTCTTGGATCGGCGGAACACTTGAAGTTCTGGTCGCTGTTCTTCAACAAGGAGAAACTGGCGAATGAACTCTTCGCCCCTGTGGAGAGCGAGTATGTAGCGTTAGTGCGGCAGGTGGCGGAAGCGAAGCCGGTCGATAGTCGGCCGACGGTGATCCGGGGCGCGATCAACAGAAGCGGTTCTTGGTCAGTAACCGGCGCCGACCGGGTGGACTATCACCTCATCAGAGATGCCGGAGGGGTGCCCCTGTTCATCGACTCCGCTCTGGGTTTGGACGCCTTCGCAAGCGTCTCAATTGAAGACGCCATCGAGGCGAGCGCGGGCGCTGACTACTGGTGGAACCCTTCCTATGATGCTTTGCGACACGGAGCGGACGGAGCGGCATGGGTTGAGCAGAACCCCTTGAACGCCGAGATCCCCGCGCTCGGCAGAGGCGCAGCGTTCCACATCTTCAAGCGCGGAGAAGATTTCTACAAAACCGCCCTCAATTACAGAGTGGATCTGGTGCTGAAAGATCTGGTGAGTATCCTTCACCCCGACCTTGCGCCGGACCACGAAACGATCTGGTTGGAGATCATAACGCCGCCTTCGCAATAAGATCGAGTGCTTCCGCAATGCCGTACGCATCCAATGAGGGGGTCCGGATCCATTACCAAGAAGAAGGAGAAGGTGCTCCGTTAGTGCTGCTTCACGGCTTTGGAGTGTCGGGAGATGCATGGCATACAGGCGGTCATGTCGGTGCCCTGAATGATACGTTTCAGGTAATCACCATGGATGCTCGGGGGCACGGCAGAAGCGATAAGCCTCACAACCCTGAGGCTTA
>VXTA01000299.1 GCA_009837685.1 Chloroflexota bacterium
GTGCTGTGATGATCTCGCCCCTTGGCCGCCCCGATCACCCTCACCCTAACCCTCTCCCATCGAGGGAGAGGGGAGTGAATTCAGTCGATTTCCCAGGCGGAGCGGTAGTTCAGGGGCACGGGTCATTCGTAATTTAGGGAATGTACGATGTGCCGGTCGTGGAAGTCGCCGGTGCCCGCGATGAAACCGAGATAGGCCAGTGGTCCGGTGAAATCAATGATTGAGGCTTGGATGACCAGTTTTTCGTCCATTCCGGCTTGAGCGTTCGTGAGATAGACCTCCACGTTGCCGTCCGCGTCGATGACTACCTCTACATCGAACACGCCAGAGTTTCTCAAATCTTGTTCGAGATTCGCGGTTGCAACGTGATCCAGCGCCGGTTGTTCGCCTCCAGCTCCCAATTCAACCAATGCGACAAAGTTGGCCGAAGGATCATCGAAGGGGTAATACCAGCTACGCCAAAACCCTTCGCCGTTCCAGTAGGTGTCAAAAGCGACGAGGTATCCGTCCAAGTGGAAGGATGCCCAATACCCGCCGGCGGGAAAGTTCGTTCGATCCGTGATCTTATCGAAATCCGGAATAGATTGGAGTAGCACTAGTCCCAATCCATCGGCACCGGACCCACCTGATATCTCGAACGAGAATTGGATATTGGAGTTTCTCCATCGTATCGGCTGGCGGTGCAGCAGAAGACCGAACTGGTTGGATTGTGCGTCTGTAAGCTGCACGGTTCCTTCAGACAAATAGTGCTCAGTCGATCCCAACATCAACCAACGGTCGGGATCTAGTGATCGGTCGAAATCTTGGACCACCCTAGACACCGGCGCGGGCTGTTGGTCTCGATCTTTTTCACTTGGCTTGTCAACGATTACTTGCCTTTCAATCTCGACCGTCACCGGTACTTCAACTGTGACTGGCACCTCTACCTCGTAAGGCACCGGTACCTCGATCTCCTTCTCCACCAGGACTGTCTCCACGACAGTTACCGGCACTTCGACCATTGCCGGCACCTCGACAGTTACCGGCACTTGGACTTCGTACGGTGCCGGCACCTCTATCTCGACGGTAACCGGGACCTCTACGGGTTTCTCCACCTCAACGGTCACCAGTTTTTCAACGGGAATTTGCCGCTCAACCATTACGGTGACGGGCACCTCGATCTCTACGACCACTTCCCGGTCCAATATGGTCTGGCTCTCTACTTGTACCGTCACCGGAATCTCTATGGGCTTCTCCACCTCGACCGTCACCAGTTTTTCCACTGTGACTTGCCGCTCCACCTCCACAGTTCGTTCGATTTCTTCTACTCTCGTGCAGGCTGAAACTGCCACTAGGAGGCAGAATGCTGCAACCAAAGCGATCAGCACGACAGCAAGATGCTCGGGGTAAACACGCGAGTAGTGGTGGATGGACTGCTTCTCACCAGTTTGATGTCGAAGATTCGGAAATCCTTTGTTTCGCATCTAAGGTGGCCTTTAGATCTCCCATGCGGAGCGGTAGTCTAGGTCGCCGTCTTTGGCGGTGCAGATTGGTGGGTTTAGGGGGTTTTTGGTGAAGTGTTGGTTGCGGCAGCCGAATTTGGCGGTGCAGCGGGAGCGGGCGTCTTTGTAGGGGCATCTGGTGAGGCTGGAGTCTTCGGCGTGTTTTGCGATGTCGGCGAAGATGTTTGCCATGCGGGTCATGCTTTTGCGTGCGGCTTCGACGTCGAGGTTGGGGGATTGGTCGTCGGCGCCTGCCCCTTGGCCGCCCTGTTCACCCTCACCCTGACCCTCTCCCATCGAGGGAGAGGGGAAATTAGGTTCTCGTATCGAGGAGGAGGGGAGTAGCCCGTTGCTGCCCCGGGCATCCCCTGCGCCGTCGCTTCGCTCGGCGCGTCCCCTTACGCTTCGCGAAGGGGAGGGGAAAGCGGTGTGCTTTGTTTTTCTCTGGATTCCGGCTTTCGCCGGAATGACGGGAGGGTTCGCGGGGATGACGTTGTTTTTGTTGCCATTTTTCATGGCGTTGGTGCTGACGGGTGTGTCAGGCGAGTTCTTTTTGGAGTTGTAGGAGGTCGCTGGCGGTTTCTACGCAGTCTACGGCGTTTTCGCCGTAGCCGTCGGCGCCCATTTCGTCGGCGAATTCGCGGGTTACGGGTGCGCCGCCGACCATTATGCGGACTTCGTCGCGGAGGCCGATGTCTTCGAAGTAGGAGATGGTGCGGCCCATGTTGGGCATGGTGGTGGTGAGTAGGGCGGACATGCCGACGATTTGTGCTTCGTGTTCCATGACGGCGTCTGCGAACTCTTCGGAGGAGGTGTCTACGCCGAGGTCGTGGACAGTCCATCCGGCGCCTCGGAGCATCATGATGCAGAGGTTCTTGCCGATGTCGTGGAGGTCGCCTTTGACGGTGCCCATGATGACAGTGCCGATGGGCTCGATGCCGGAGGCGGAGAGGATGGGTTCGATGTGTGCCATTCCGGCTTTCATGGCGCGCGCGGCGACGAGGACTTCGGGTACGAAGATGACGTTGTCGCGGAACTTGACGCCGACGATTGCCATGCCGTTGAGGAGTCCGTGGTCGAGGATGTGGTTGGCGGTGTAGCCGTTGTCGAGGCACTCTTTGGTGAGGCGGTCGACTTCAAGGTTTTTGCCGATGATGAGCTGGTATGCGATCTCTTGCATCACCTCGTCGGCGAGGTCGAGGGCTTCGCCGATGTGTTTCTGCTCGCCGGGTCTGGTGACCCATTCGAACTCACGTTGTAGGCCGTCGTTGACGATTGGCATGGGTGATGGGAAGCGGTTTAGTCGCGGATTGTTGGCGCGCGCGTCTGGATTGCGGCGGGTTTTTCAGATTCTACAACTGGCTTTGCAGTGAGAGGTCTTCGGCTTCGCGATCTTCCGGCTGTTGGAGCTAACCCATCCGCCCCATATCCGCCCGTTCCCCCTCACCCTAACCCTCTCCCACGGAGGGGAGAGGGGATTGAAGGTGTGTGGCTTTTCATGGATTCCAGCTTTCGCCGGAATGACGGCGTTATGAACCCCCTGCGTCTCGCTGCGCTCGGCGTGTCCCCCTTTTGCTTCGCAAAAAGGGGAGGGATGGAGGCTCAATTCTCGGAGTAGTCCCAGTGGTCGGCGGCCCAGTCTTCTACGGCTCTGGGGATTTCTAGGAGGTTTTCGAGTTTGGTTTTTAGGGGGATGGCGCACTCGGGGGCGATTAGTTGGACGCCGGCGTCTAGGCATTTGAAGACTTCGGATCGGACTTCTTCGGGTCCTTTGGAGTAGAGGGTTACGGGGTTGTTGACGTTGCCTACTAGGTTGATGCCGCCATCTACTGCGTGCATCGACTCGTGCGGATCGTTCTTGGAGTCGAAGTGGAATGCTGCCATGCCGGTGGTGGCGATGTAGGGCATGCGGTCGGTGGTTGCGCCGCAGATGTGAAGCATGATGGGGACGGGGAGGTCTTCGACGAACTCGTGGTGGAGGTCCATGAGGAAGCGTCGGTAGTAGTCGCCGCTGACTAGATCGCCCGTGGCGTGGTCGGGAACAGTCAGGACGTCGGCGCCGGCTTCGATCTGGGCGATTCCGAACTCGATGGTGAACTGTTTCAACCGGTGGAGCATGTCCATGACCATCGGCGGGTCGTCGACGGTTGCGAGGAGGAATGGTTCGACGCCGAAGACGTGGTATGCGAGTGTCCACGGGCCCATCGTCTTGCCGACGATTGCTACCTCGTCGCCGAACTCCTGCTTAAGGATGCGGATCGACTCGATGATGGTCCAATTGTCGGGGTGCTCAAGGAAGCCGTCGGGCATCTTGATGGCGTCGACGGTCTTCCAGATGGGTCTGGTCATACGGACGGTGGGCCAGTTGTCTTTGCCTTCCCACTGCATCTCGCATCCGAGGGCGGAGGACTCTTGGATGATAGAGAAGTAGGGTGCGATGGCGTCGAATCCGAGCTGGGTGTAGCCGGTTGCGGCGAGACGGGCGTTCATCTCGGGGTCGCGGTTAGCGGTGGGGAATGGTGCTTCGACGAGGTCCATGAGCTCGACGGTGGCGACGTTCGTGGGGTTTGTGACGGGCGGTCGGTCGACGGGCTCGCCACGGAGGGCTCGGAGGGTCCGCTCTTTGGAGGTGAGGGTTCCGGCGTATTTGGTGGATGGCATATTGGCCCTCCTTTTCCTCTGGATTCCGGCTTTCGCCGGAATGACGTAATGGTTCCGGAATGACGTGATTGTTCTGGAATGGCGTAATCGGTTTAGTTGCTGGCGAAACCTAGGGTTTGCGTGGTCATCTGGCCGGCTAGGTCGGCTTGTTCGAGCATGGTGTCGACGGCGCTGACGTTGCGGGCGTAGGGGAGCAGGAGTCGGGCGAAGCGGTCGAGGCGTTCGCCGTGCTTGAAGCGGAAGCGGTCACGGTCTTTGCCTACGCGCTCGCATTCGCCGTAGCGCATGTAGCCTCCGACGACGGCCATGATACGCATCTGGGGGCGGGCGAATTCGCCTTCGGCGGTGACGTGGTAGGTCCAGCCGAGTTCGTCGGAGTGTTCGGGAGTAACAGTGAAGGTGAGGCGCGATTTGGTGTCGGCGACGGAGATGGGGCCGGTAGGTATG
>VXTA01000262.1:0-2319 GCA_009837685.1 Chloroflexota bacterium
ATAAAGACGGGTGCACGCCTGAAGAGGTAGAGAACGCCATCACTGACAAGACGGCAGCGATCATTCACCTTGAATCGCCCTACAGCGGCGACAACGTTCTCGAAGTCGAAACGCTTGTAGACATCGCGCACCGGAACGGTTTGCCTTTGATGACCGACGCCGCTTCTCGTCTGCCACCGCGAGCCAACCTCACGAAATTCGTGGACGCAGGTTCCGACCTCGTTTCGTTTTCTGGCGGAAAGGGTATCCGGGGGCCGCAAGCCACCGGACTATTGCTCGGAAACGAAGAGTGGATTGAGTACGCCAAGATGAACAACGCGCCTCACGCAACTGTAGCAAGGGCGCAGAAGGTATCGAAGGAATCGATTGCGGGGATACTGGCGGCTGTGGAGGTCTTCGTTAACGAGGACGAGGCAGAAGAGAACCGACGCTACACGAGGCTGATGCAATCCGTCGTGGATCAAATCATCGAGATACCTGGAGTCGATGCCGAGGTGGTTCACGACTACAACCACTACATTCCGCACGCGGTCATTAAACTCAACGATTCGTGGCGAGGTCCGCCGAAGAGCGTGATTGGCGAGCGGATGTTAGAAGCTCCGAACCGCATCATGATTCTGACTTTCCTTGAGGAAGTGCCGGAGTTTTGGGTCGATCCGCTGAACTTGTCGGATGAGGAAGTTCAGATTGTTGCGGACAAGTTGAGGCGGGTGTTGTTGGATGCGTCGAACGAACAATAAGCCTGGTTTGTGCTGCGAGATATGGGCGCGATGCTGAACATCCACGACATCATGAATCGGTTGGCAAGCAAGCAGGCAGTCTTCCATTCAAGGAGAGATTTACACGCCTCTTTGATAGTGCAAATCTTGCAAGGCTACACAGGGTGTGAAGTAATGCCTGAATTCAATCACATACCCGACGACCGGACACGACTCAACATCTGGTTACCAAGTTTGGGCACCATAATTCGGCTAAGGTATCCAACAAGCGAATTTCGCATGGAGCGACGGGGGGAACGGTTCGGCTTATTACATCAAGGCGCAAACGATCGGGGACGCTATGAATTTCTACGCGATGTCCAACGGTTGGAACGTGCGATTAATGAAGTCAATGGTGCGCGTCGCGGTTTCGCTGTAATGCTAACGAATGACCACCTCTATTGGAATGAGGGTGCGAGACCGGGTACAGTCGACGCTGATTTTCGGATTCACGAGGGTAGGAAATTGAGCGGCGTATTAGCTTGGTCAGACGCCGCGAGTGCTGGTACCAAGGAAGGTATGGAAGAATCTATTTCATTGAAGGGACAGTACGAAATGCGGTGGTGCGACTACTCGAACCTTGGGTTGCGGCAAAACTCGCGCTTCCGATACCTCGCCGTCGAAGTTGGCAAATGAGATGACATGAGACACCGCCAACGTCAGGAGATGAAACGATGACCACAAAACTTCAGGGCAGACATGCCTTTTTGCAGACTCTCCGATCTGAGGGAGTGCGCTACATCTTCGGGAACCCCGGCACTAGCGAGGCGCCGATGATGAGCGTCATCCACGAGTATCCCGATCTCGAATATCTGATGGTCGTCCAGGAAGGTGTGGCGATCGGGATGGCTGAGGGCTACGCGCGTCGTAGCGGTGAGGTGGGCTTTGTGAGCCTCCACATCGATAACGGACTTGCCAACGGTTTCAGCCTGATGATCGACCAGAAAAAGACCGGCTCTCCAGTCGTGATCACGGCAGGAAACAAAGACATCCGCCACATGGCGGCTGGCAGAAGCGATCTTGCAGATATGGCGATGCCGTTCGCGAAGTGGAGCGCGGAGATCTCGCATCCGGAACAGGTGCCGTCGGTGATGCGGCGCGCGTTCCAAGAGGCGAGGACACCACCTACTGGACCTGTATTCGTGGCGGTGTCTACCAACGCCTTCGACGACTCGGCCGAGATCGATATCTCGCCGTCGGTTCCCGTTTACGCTGACCCGCTTCCGGAGCCGGGGGCCATCGAAGAAGCCGCGGACGTTCTGGCAAAGGCGAGTAACCCGCTGCTCGTGCTGGGGGATCGTGTCTACGCCTCAGGCGGAGTAGATGCAGCCGCCGCTCTAGCAGAGACTTTGGGGGCTATGGCCTTTGGAGTCGCAGGCGGACAGACGAACTTTCCGAGCGATCATGAACTGTGGTGCGGTCCGCTGTCCTTCAGGACGAAGGAAGGCAGAGAGGCCATCCAAAACGCCGACGTGGTGTTAGCGGTAGGTTGTGCCGTTTTCGACGATTTCTTCTATCAGAGCGGCAACTTCGTGCCTTCCGATGCCAAGCTGATCCATAT
>VXTA01000262.1:2329-4559 GCA_009837685.1 Chloroflexota bacterium
ACATGAACAGCGGCGAGATCGGCAAGAAGGAGCCTACCGACATTGGTATATGGGCATCTCCGAAACATGCGTTACTTCAGCTGGATGAAGCGGTAAAGACGCGCATGAATCATGAAGCGGCGGAATCCGCCAGTGCGCGACGAACCCAGATCGCGCATGATAATCGTGCTAAAGCTGCGGCTTTCCAAGAGCTGGCTGCATCTGGTTGGGACCGTACTCCGATCCCTCCCGCGTCGTTTGGCAGGGCACTCGGTGATGCCATTCCCAAAAACGCCAACATTTTCAACGACTCGATCTCTTCATCCGCGATGGTTAACGCAGGCATCGCGCATCGCACGGATCTGAACGTTATGGGTGCCCGAGGCGGCGCGATCGGATGGGGCATCGGTGCGACGATGGGGATGAAGTTGGCAGATCCAGACAACCCGACGATCGGAATAGTCGGCGACGGCAGCGCGATGATGACCGTGCAGGGATTCTGGACCGCGGTCAACTACGACATTCCAGTGACGTACGTGATCTGTAACAACGCCCAGTACCGCATCCTCAAGGTCAATATGAACGTCTACCATGAGCTGAACGATCTGCCGCCGCCCGATGTTTACAACGCGATGGACTTCCCGACGCCGTTCGACTTCAAGGCGCAGGCAGAGGCGTACGGGGGTGTTGGGATACGTGTTACCCAGGCCGATGACATCAAGCCGGCAATCGAGGCCGCGGTCGCGTCTGGAAAACCTGCATGTGTGGATGTAATCTTGGACGGTTCGGTCTAAGGATTAACTCAGAAAGCTACAAAATCGATGGTTAATGCATCCAAGACTCGAAGTCTCATTCGCAATTCTTGGGAGGACGCGGCCATTTATGGATTAATGGCCGATGTCGTTGATGACCCCGAACGCGTTCGGCGCTTCAAGCGTCTGCAAGAGATCCAAACCACGATTGCCCGCCGTTGGTCACAATCTGCAGCGACTAATGTCGCAGCGCAGAGCGTCGGTAGGTTCTCGATTTCGTTGGTCTTGTTCAGATTGGCCTCGAAATTCCTGAATTCCGCACGAATCGCAGGATTTCTTCGCAGCCGTTTTCGCCAATCGCTTAGCAACAACACCGAAGAGTATCTGAATACCGGCCTGAATGACGAAGCGGCCGAGGGTATGGATCTGCTGGATCAGTTGGCTGAGGATACGACCGACGACGGGAAACATCACGAGTACGGTTCATTGGTTACCAAATCGGGAGCCCTGCGAGCGGCGGTGTTGGGCATGAACGATGGATTGGTCTCGAATACTACGCTCACCTTGGGTGTCGCGGCTGGAGCGTCAGACCCCGCCATCGTCGTGCTGGCGGGCACCGCAGGTCTAGTAGGTGGCGCCCTGTCGATGGCAGCCGGCGAATATATTTCAGTCGTTTCTCAACGTGAATTCAATGAAAACTTGGTTCGTTGGGAAAACGCTGAACTATATTTTTGGCGCGAGGAGGAAGAAGCGGAATTTGCCGAGTTGCTCCAATCGAAAGGTCTCTCGCCAAGTGAGGCGAAATCGGCAGCCGCACGCATCATGAGCGACCACGAAGCTGCTCTAGAGATGCATGTACGCGAAGAATTGGGCATCGACCCTGATGAATTGGGTGGCTCCCCGTTGACTGCCGCCTTTAGCTCTCTAGTCGCCTTTGCTGGAGGTGCGGCCGTGCCTCTAATACCGTACGCAGTTGGTTTGAGTGGCCCTACCTCTATCACCGTCAGTGCACTCGCTTCGGGCGCTGCCCTCGCAATCGTAGGCGGCGGATTAGGTTGGATGTCTGGTAGCGGGAAGATTTACGGAGCTTTGAGGATGCTCTTGGTTGGCGTGGCCGCTGGCGCGATTACGTTCGGATTAGGATCGTTAGTCGGCCAGCAATTGGGATAAAGCCGACGTCATCCTTGCTATGTTCGGGCCCGTCGTCTACGTGCCGGTCGGTCCATGACGGAAAACATGACCCGTAGTTTGCTTTCGTCAATTACTACGTTTACATTTTTGCCGACGAGTTTCGCAGCTTTTTGCACTTGTAGCTTGACATTGTTTGGGGTGCGGTCTTCGGCATACCCGATGGCCCTCGCATCTCCAACATCCATTTTGGACAGTGCGTCGACAAGGGCGATCATCTCCGGCGAGCGCGAAGCAGCGGAGTATCTGCGGTTAGTTTCCCACACCTCTTGCACTTCGCGGAGTGATATTTCTTCGATTCTCATGTTTAC
>VXTA01000297.1 GCA_009837685.1 Chloroflexota bacterium
GTTCCCGCCTAGGGTCGGGACAGGGTTGTTCGGATCGAAGGTATAGGTGATGGATGCGTTGTTGCCCGTCGTCGGGCATCCCCCGCTCGCACCGCTTTGCTCGCTCGCGCCCCCTTCGCTTTGCGAAAGGGGCGGGTCGGTTTTAAGGGTGCCGTCGGCGTGGAGGTAGAAGTTGGTGAATTCGGTTCTGGCTAGGGGCCACTCTTGTTCAGTTCGCCATTTGCCGCCGTGGTTGAGGCGTCCATCGGCGTTCTTTGTGCCGTCACCGCCGCCCATTATGAAGAGAAGAATCGGAGGGTGGTCTTCAACACCATTGGCTTCGTCTTTGAGCCATCGGTCGAACCATCTCCGGCGTATCGGGTTGAATTTGGACATGCCCCACCGGGCGTCATCACCGAAATCGACTTCTCCCTCGTAGGTTGCGTCGGTGCGTTGGGTGCCGTGTGACCATGGGCCGAAGACCATGTGGGTGGGATTCGTGTTGCGGTTGGTCAGGTCGACGAAGAGGTCGGCGGTGCCGCCGGCGAAGGGGTCCCACCAGCCGCCGGTCAGGATGACCGGGATGTCGGCGTGGCGGTCGAGGTATGGGGTTTGGTCGAGGTTCTCGTTCGCCCACCATTCGTCGTACTCGCCTCGGGTGTAGTAGTTGAAGAGGGTTTCCTCCATGTGCGGGGCATGCGACAGGGCGATTTCGCCTCGTTTCCACGGGGTGTTGGAGAGAAACTCCCGCATGTTTTGGAAGGTACGGGCGACGGAGAGGACGCCTTCAGGGTTGTCGCGTAGTTCATGGGAATCGAGGGTATGGTTGTGGATCGCCGCGGCCATGTGGAAGCACATCGCTCCGCCTTCGCGGGCTTCGTGGGCGTAGATGTTAGTAGGTGCTTGTTCGACCCATTGGGCGACCAAGTGAGGTGGACGATGGAGGGCGGCTACGGTCTGGACAATGCCGCGGTGGGAACTTCCGAGAGTGCCGATCTTGCCGTTGCACCAATGTTGCTTGGCGATCCACTCGATGGTGTCGTAACCGTCTTCGCCTTCCCACGGGTTGCAGGTGTGGTAGTAGCGTCCGTCGCCCTCGGATCTGAAGCGTGAGCGAAGATCTTGGTTGACGAAGGCGTAACCGTGGCGGGGATAGTAGTCGCGGACGGTGTCCCACTCGTCTTTGGATTTGTCGTAGGAGGTTCGGGCGAGGAGGACGGGCGCGGGTTCGGTGATTGGTTCTCCGCGTTCGTCAACCGGAAAGTGAACGTCCGCGGCGAGGCGAACCCCGTCGCGCATGGGAATCATAGCTTCTTCGTAGTGGGCGTAGGGGTTGAAGTTTGAGGTTGACTCAAACGTCCGTGAAGAACTTGGGTGTGGGAGGATCATCCGAGGATCTCGTGTAACCGCCTTGATATCTCTGCAACCTCTTCGTCTTCTAACAGACGCACGTCGATGCGGACGATCTGGGGGTCTCTCGCGTGGCCGACAACCGAGATTGCAGGATCGCCGTCGCGGAGCTCGCCGATGAGCCATTCAGCATCCTTGCCTGTTGCGGGGTCGACCTTGACGTGGACGTTTGGCATCGGCCTGTTGTCTTCGTCAGGGAACTCGATATAGGAGTCGGACATCTTGGCAAGCCCGGACAAACTGTTGTGAAGCATCCCGGTCTTCCTGTGGTGCTCTGTCATCCGCTCTTCGTCGTCTTGTTCCACCCACCAAATGAAGGAGGCTATTTGCCCTACGACTTCTTCTTTCGAAACTTTCGCCACGCGACCGATGCCATGAGAAGGCGCGGACTGCATCGCTATGGAGTCGATGATGTCCTGACTACCCGCGATAATGCCCGACCCTTGCGGACCTTGGATCCCTTTTCCGCCGCTGAAGCAGACGACATCAGCGCCAAGGTCGATGAAGCGGTATAGGTTCTCGCGTGGAGGCAGACAGTTTGAGGCATCAATAATCACGCGCGCACCGTAAGCGTGCGCGATGTCCATGACGTCTTCCAAGGTGATATCTTCTGGGGGTGCGTATCCGACCCAGTAGACCATCTTTGCATCGGGGTTGTCGATGAATGCCTGCTCGTATTCTTCGGCGGTGACTACTTTTGTGGGACGATCCTCGGGATCAGGCTCGCCGATTTCGACGAACTTCACGCCGGCAGTTTTGACGGCCATCGCGTAGCCGTGGTTGACGTACTCTTCGCCCTTGTAGTTCTTCGCTCGTGCAAATCGTTTGGCGATGCATGGGACTTGACCGCCTTGAACGTATGGAAGTTGCTCGATCAAGGCTTCGTCTGTACCAGTGATGATGGCGGCGGCGGAGACCATGAGACCTGCGGCGCAACCTGAGACGATGTAGCCATCGTCGGCGTGGGTAACCTCCGCGATGATGCGACCAGTTGCTTTTTGGAGCTCTCTGAGATCGACGAAATTGTTGGCAGCTGTCCGCATCGCCTTTAACGTCGTCTCAGGTATCAGCGTGCCGCCCATATTGGTGTGATGACATGTTGCGTTGATGAATTTTCGGACGCCTAATGCGGCATAAGGATCTTGTTCGAGTTGCTCTAGGGTCGGCAGTGTCATGGTTTGTAACTCAGGGCTGATTTCACTGCCGCTAGCATACACCGCGCGGCGCACAGACGCGTGGTTGAGTGGCTATACTTTATGAATCGATTCAGAGGGCATGATCGCCCGATTTTCCCAATCACCCGGAGGTGCATGCAACCGTTGGCTGACCAGTTCGTTCATCTGCACAACCACTCTGAGTATTCGTTGTTGGACGGGTACGGTCATGTCGAGGACATGGTGAAGCGAGCGGTGGAGTTGGGGCAACCTGCGATGGCGTTGACAGATCATGGAAACGTCTACGCGGCGATCGATTTCTACAAGGCGGCGAAATCGGCGGGGGTCAAGCCGATCATCGGGATGGAGGGGTATGTCGCGTTCGGGTCGAGACATGAACGGACGGCGGCGGAAGGGGCTAGCGGAGGGTCGCAACCGCACATAACTTTGCTTGCTGAGGATTTGACGGGTTATCGGAATCTCTTGCAGCTTGCGACCAAAGCTCACCTCGAAGGTTTTTACTATCGGCCGCGTGTCGACCGCGATCTTTTGGAGGAACATTCCGAGGGGTTGATCGTGCTGTCCGGATGTCTCTCGGGAGAGTTGGCGCGGGACGTGTTGCGGATGAATGGTGATTTGACAGCGGCGCGGGGGACTGCGGGTTGGTATCGGGAGGTTTTTGGTGATCGCTACTACTTGGAGTTGATGCATCACGAGAATGTGCCGGGGCAAGATGTGGTCAACCGGGCGGTTTGCGAACTGTCAGCGGAGATGGGCATAGACCTCGTAGTGACGAACGACTGCCACTACGTCTATCCGGAGGATGCGCCGCATCAGGACACGTTGACATGCATTGTTACGTCGAGCAAGCTGGCAGACGCGAAGCGATTACGGATGGAGGATGACAGCTACTACGTGAAGTCGGCGGCGGAGATGGCGGCGGTATTCCCGGAGCATCCGGAAGCTCTTAGCAACACCTTGGCGATTGCGGAGCGGTGCACGTTGGAGCT
This sequence comes from Chloroflexota bacterium, assembly GCA_009837685.1. GTDB lineage: Bacteria > Chloroflexota > Dehalococcoidia > Lucifugimonadales > Lucifugimonadaceae > Bin127. The sequence goes on from VXTA01000297.1 coordinate 3,554, forward strand.
CTCGCAGCGGCGAACGAAGTTGCCTCAGTATCCGACGCCGGACGGGTTGTCGTCTGCTCAATACTTGCGGAAGGCTTGCTATGAAGGTGCGATGGATCGTTTCGGAGAGATCTCGGATGAGGTGAAGGAGCGGCTCGAAAAAGAGCTTCACATCATCGAGACGACGGATTTTGCGGACTATTTTTTGGTGGTCTGGGACATCTTCAGGTTCGTCAAGCAGCAAGGGATACTATCGACTGTTCGTGGTTCGGCGGCTTCGAGCCTAGTACTGTACTGCTTGCAGGTCACGGACTTCGATCCCCTGCCCTACGGATTGTTCTTCGAGCGTTTCTTGAATGTCGAGCGTCGGGAGATGCCGGACATTGATATGGAGTTTGCGGACGACCGTCGTGGTGAGGTTATCCAGTATTGCTTGGAGCGATATGGACCGGATCGAGTCGCTCAGATAACGACGTTCGGGACGATGAAGGCTCGGGCGGCGATCCGGGATGCGGCGCGAGTGATGGAGGATGGCGCAACCGACAATTCCCAGATAAACGAGGCATGCAACCGGCTCGTACGCGCGGTGGCAAACTACTCTCCGATGTCGAATGATGATGATGATGATGCCCCCCCACGTGAGTTCAATCTGCGAACTGCCAAGGAACAGAGCGTTGAGCTGCAGCAGGTGATTCGCCAAAATCAAGTCGCGGCCGAGGAGCTAGACAAGGCGATGGGTGTTGAGGGACGGGTGCGGAATGTCAGCACCCACGCTGCCGGAGTGGTGATTTCCGATGATCCGCTTGTGAAGTACACGGCACTTCAGCGTCCACAAAAGGGTAACGATACCGGCTTGGCTGCGACGCAATACTCGATGTATCCAATCGAGTTTGCCGGGCTGTTGAAGTGGGACTTTCTCGGACTCACCAACTTGGCGGTGTTGGATCGCTGTCTGAAGATCATTGCCGAACATCGTGGCGAGGTGATCGACCTTTACGACGAGAAACAGGTCCCGCTCAAC
>VXTA01000063.1:0-2031 GCA_009837685.1 Chloroflexota bacterium
CGCTTTTCTTCCGCCCGAAGAACCAGCCCATCAGTTGCGGTACCCGTAACGCATCTCGGCTTCCAATTCACGCAATCGAGCGATCCTCTCCTCCATCGGAGGGTGAGTCGAAAACATGTTTGCGGCAAAACCTCTGATGGCTGGGGCGATCAAGAACGCTTGCGCGGTCTGCAACCTGCGCAAGTCATCGTCCGGTATGTAGTCCATGCCCATCGAAATCTTCTGCAACGCGTCGGCCAAACCACCCGGGTCGCCAGAAATCTCGGCGCCCGTGTGATCCGCCCCGTATTCACGATAACGCGTCAACGCCAGTACAAGCAACTTTCCTACGAAATAGACGAGTATCGTCACGAGATAAGCGATCATGAACGGGGCCGATCCGCCACCAGCGTCGCGTCTGCCGAAGAGCATGTTGAAGAAGAACATCGTCATCAAGAAGCTCGTAAGTGTCACGAAGAAGTTGGATATCGCCAGCACCTTCATATCTCGGTTCGCGACGTGTGCAAGCTCGTGACCCAGCACCGCGCGCAGCTCTCGGCGTGTCAATCGCTGCAAAATGCCCGTAGTTACCGCGACCAGAGCATTGTTCGGATTTCGGCCTGTGGCGAACGCGTTGGGCATCGCGGATTGAATAATCGCCACCTTGGGCATCGGCATTTCGTAACGATCTGCAAGCTCTCGGATCATAGCGAAAAGTTCCGGCGCGTCTTCTTCCGACAACTCCTTAGCGCCTGTAGACATCATCACCAAGCGGTCGGACATGTAGTACTGGAATACCGCCAATCCGAGCACTATGATGCCGATGAACGCCAACGGTATCCCGAGCCGCATCAATATATAGGCGAAGACGCCGTAGACGATGCCGATCAAGAGCATCGTGAAATACATGCGAGACACGATGCCGGGATCGCGTTTGAGTTTTCTAACCGACTGTGGGTTTCTCATTTCATATCTGCCGACTTCATCCGTCACATCCCACCGCAATCTCGTCAACCATCAACTCGGTTTGAAGTCTGTCGTTAAGATTCAGTCTATTGCAACATCTACATACGATGGGTCTGATTCGTCTAGATGCATCCTGCGCGTAGCAAGAAATCCTAACCCCAATGCCCCAGAAAACTATGCCTCTCGGAATTGACGACGTACAGCTTAAGGAGTTCGAGGATGTCGCAGTCGAGGCGGCATCTAAGGCCGGTTCTTTCGTGCTGGAGCGCATCACGTCGATCATGGAGATCAAGTCGAAGACCGACCGACCCGGACGCGACTTGGTCACCGACGTGGATCGCGATTCTCAAGTCATCATCTCAGACATCATTACCAGTCGATTTCCGGATCACCAGTTTCTTGGCGAGGAAGATCAGACTGAAGAGGTTGATCCGGCAGCCGACTTTGTTTGGGCGGTAGACCCGATCGACGGCACTGCGAACTACGTCAACGGCTCGATGACGCACGCTGTCTCGGTGGCGCTGATGCACCGCGGTTCGCCGATCGTCGGAGCTATATGGAGCCCTTGGCCAACTTCCTCTGACGGAGGCATCGTAGTTCACGCCAGATTGAACGGTGGCACGAAGCGCGACGGTGAGACCATGCAAGTACTTGAACCCAGCGATGAATTCTACCGGCCGGTTTCAGGCAGGTTGTCTGCTCTGCCTGGCAATGCCCGAAGTGTCTTCAAGTTCGACAACAAGATGCGCGGTCACGCTGGTGATGTTCGCGTTACGGGTAGCGCGGCGCACGAGATGTCGAGCGTCGGTACTGGCCTCTATCAATTCGCCATCGGTGGTGTGGCGGCGGTATGGGATTTTGCGGCTGCCGTTGTCATCGTTCAAGAAGCTGGTGGCGAGGTGATGATACTCGCGCCTGATGGTTCATGGCGCGATTTCCGCGGGTGGTCGCAGCCGTACACCAACACAGCCGAAACCTTCAAGCATCTGCGCGATTGGCGCGGCATCATGCTCGCATCGCATCCTAAGACGCTGACGTTCATTGCCGAGAATGTCCGGTTCCGACGTCCGAGCCAGATCGGTAAAT
>VXTA01000063.1:2041-4548 GCA_009837685.1 Chloroflexota bacterium
ATTGTGGCGGCGCGGGCCTTGGCATCCGCATCGGCGACGTCACCGCCGCCACCCCGCCTAATCGTTGGAGGAGCGTTCCTGCAACTTTCGGTTCAACCACCATTCGGCTGAATCCGCGAGCGCCATCCAACTCGCGTTGATGATGTTGGTCGAAGCGCCGACGGTAGTCCAAACCTGGCCTTCTGCCGCAGACTCGATCGAAACTCGTACCGATGCTCCAGTTCCCATCGTCTCGTTGACGACGCGAACTTTGTAGTCGGTCAAGTTGACGCTGTCAACTTCGGGGAACTTGTCCGAGATTGCCTTGCTCAATCCACGATAGAGCGCATCGACAGGCCCGTTACCCTCTGCGGCCTCCAGAAACACGTCTTCGCCAACTCGTATCTTCACTGTCGCTTCCGATAGAACTGGGTGCTCTACGCCGTCGTTGCGCCAGCCGGTGCCGAACGAAGCCCGGCGTCGATTCTCTACGATAACCATGAAGTCAACCAACTCGAACGGTGACTCGTAGTTCGGCAAGTTCCGCAGGATGAGCAATTCCAAAGATGCCGTTGCGTTCTCGTACGCGAAGCCGAGGGATTCTTGATGCTTAATGTGCTCCACGATGCGTCGCGCGTCGTCACGCGTTAAGTCCTCTTCCAGACCGAGCTCGCGGATGAGGCGCATGACGTTGCCGCGGCCTGACAACTCGGAGATAGTTACTCGAGTGTCGTTGCCTACCATGCTGGGGTCGATGTGCTGGTAGGCTGCCGCCGACTTTTCAGTTGCCGCCGCGTGCAGTCCACCCTTATGCGTGAAGGCGCTGATACCGACGTACGGCTGGAACGGGAATGGACGTCGGTTGACGATCTCCGACACGAGTTTCGAAAGGCTTGTGAGTTCGGGTAGTTTCTCCGGATGGATCGCTTCAACACCCAGCTTCAAATTCAGGTTGCCGATGATACTTATCAAGTTGGCGTTGCCGGTCCGTTCGCCGTAACCGTTGATACAGCCTTGAATCTGGTGTGCACCCGCGCGGTACGCCTCCATCGCAGATGCGACTGCGGTATCAGTGTCGTTGTGTGTGTGTATGCCTATTACCGCGTCATCGGGGAGAGATTCTTTGACTTCACTCACGATGTCTGCGATTTCGTGCGGCAGGGTACCGCCGTTTGTATCGCACAACACCACTCTCTCAGCGCCAGCGTCGTACGCCGAGCGCAAGCAGCGAACAGCGTAGTCGGGGTTCTCTTTGAAACCGTCGAAGAAATGTTCGGCGTCATAGAACACGCGTCGATCTCGGGACTTCAGGTATGAGACCGAATCGGCGATCATTGCCAGATTCTCTTCGACGCTCGTCTCCAGAATCACGCGCACCTGATACTCTGACGCTTTGCCTACGATGGTGGTGATGGGGGCTCCAGAATCGATGAGGGCTTTCATCGAGACATCGTCATCGCAATCCGCATCGGCTCGGCGCGTGTTGCCGAAAGCGGAGATTTCCGCGTGCTTAAGGTCCAGCGTTCGGACGCGGTCGAAAAACTCGTCGTCTTTTGGTGTCGCACCCGCGTAGCCACCCTCGATGATATCCACGCCGAAGTCGTCGAGTAGACGCGTAATCGCCAACTTGTCCTCGACGGAAAGCGATATGCCCTCCTGCTGAGCACCATCACGAAGGGTGGTGTCGTAGATTTCTACGGATTTCACCGCTTGTGCAGGTTGGCCGTTGGTTTCGGTTCTTGCGTTCTCGGTCGTAGTCATCTTTGGGGTTGTTTCGGACAAAAATAAAGCCCGTCCTGTTTTTGGACGGGCGTTCGTGAGAGTTTCGATCCCTACGTCACGCGCGTCCATCTTTATGGGACGGGCCTACGGATCGTTGTTGACCCGCCTAACGGCTCGCGGTACCACCCACATTGCACAGCCCCAGTTGGGATCTACGCCTCTCAGTTGATTGCGTGATAACGGTTCGCGACCGCCTGGTTCTAATTGCGCCCAACAAGTTTGGAGATGAGCGCTTTCTTCCAGATGCTACAGAGCGATATCGGGAAACCTCGACTGAATAGCATCGATTCGGTGTTTCCCGTCTCCGATTGGCGACGCGGTTCGCCGCCGCGCTTGGATACTTGTTCCACTCAAAGATCGTACATTAACGCCGATTGCCGCGCAAGAATTTACGGTATACGGGCTGCCATTAGTAGACGGGTTGCTAGAATCTATTGCGACAATGGAGGCGGTGCGCCCCGATTACGTCCGTTCCGTCGTCAAGGAGATATCCGGTTTGGAGCAGTCAACGCATCTCGGAATTGTTGATGATTTGCAGGTTCTCACCTATGGGGAGCCGGGTCAGCGAACCTTCAACCTCACCGCCAACAGCGAACGCGGCAGCGCGATCGTTTGGTTGGAGAAGGAACAGCTTTACAACATCGCTTTCTCTCTTGGCAATGCTCTCGAGCAGATGGATCCCGACGATGAGATCACGAGCAGAACGTTACCGGACATCCCACCTGATTCTGAAGGTGATGTAGATT
>VXTA01000343.1 GCA_009837685.1 Chloroflexota bacterium
GGTGTATACGGCTGCTGAGTGTCGGGATCGTTGTGCGGCGATGGAGCCGATGTTGATGATGCGTCCGCCTCCTTGAGGCCGCATGATCTTGAAGGCCTGTTTGGTGCAGTAGAACATTCCAGTGACGTTGGTGTTCATCACTCTGAGCCATTTTTCGGAGGAGAGTTGCTCGATGGGATCGCCTTCGACGGAGCCGGAGTTGTTGACTAGGATGTCGAGGCGTCCGTGGGCGTCCATGACAGATTGGAAGACGGATGCGACGCTGTCTTCGTCGGTAACGTCCACAGAGATGGCGGTTACGGTGGTGCCGGATTCGGCGGAGATTTCGTCTGCGGTTGCTTGGAGGCGTTCGAGGTTGCGGGCAGCGATGGTTACGTTAGCGCCGTTGTTTGCGAAGATGCGGGCGATGCCTTTGCCGATGCCGGTGCCTCCGCCGGTTACGAGTGCGATTTTGCCGTCTAGTGATTCGGTGGTCAAGTTGATTCTCCGTCTGTTGATTGGGGTGCTTCTTCGGATTTCCCGGGTTTGGTCAGGAAAGACGTGATTAGGGCTAAGGCTACAATTCCGGTTGCAACGAAGTATGCGTATTTCCAACCATCGAGGAATGCGAAACCGGCTTCAGGCGTGTTTTCGAGTTCGGCGAGTGGGATGTTAAAGCCTTGGGCGATCATGACGCCGGCGATGATGGCAGTGATGATGGCTTGTCCGCTGACGTTTCCGAGATTTCGAGTGAGGTTGATGATTGCGCTCACAAGGCCGTAGGTTGATCGGGGAACTGATCCCATCGTTGCGGCGGCGTTTGGAGCGGACCATGCACCTTGGGCAAGGCCGTTGATGAGTACGACGACTGCGATGTAGATGAGGTTTGAGGTGTGGCTGAGAGTTGCGAGGGCGAAGCCGGTGAGAATCAAGACCATGAAACCGCCGACCATGAATGGTCGGACGCCGTAGCGGTCGGAGAGTCTTCCGAAGACCTGTGCACCTACGCCCATGCCGATGGCCATCATCAGAATGACGCCAGAGGCGTAGATTTCGGGCCAACCACGGAAGGCTACGAGATAGATTGGCAGGAGGAACAGGGTGGCGGAGGAGCGCATGAACGCGAGGTATCGGGTGATGATTGCGAATTTGAAGACGGGGATTTTGAAAAGTCGTAGGTCGACCATGGGGTGGGCAGTTTTGAGTTGCCACCAGACGAAGGCGATGAGGGTGGCGATGCCGGTGAATGCCCCTGCGATGATGATCGGAGAGCCCCAAGCAAGCGCGAATGGGTTGGTGATAGTGAGGATGACGATTGCGGTTGCGACGGCGGAGAGTGCGGCACCTAGCCAGTCGTAAGGAGGGCGTTTATCGCCGGAGAATGATCCGATGCGTTCGTCTTTGAGGATGTAGAGGCCCCAAAGGAATGCGATGGCGGTGGGTATTGCCATAAAGATGAAGAGAGCCTGCCAGGGGAGGAATTGGAGGGTAACGCCTGACACTACAGTCCCGGCTGCGCCTCCGATAGCGACGGCGGTGGTTTGGCTTCCAAGTGCTTTGCCGCGTTCGGTGGCTGGGAACACGGATGTGGTGATTGCAGTGGATACCGATTGCCCCATTGAACTTCCGATGGACATGATGATTCGAGTGATTATGAGGAACGTGAAGCTGGTGGCGAATGCACATGCGATTGCGCCGCCGCCGAAGAGCACCATGCCGAAGAGGTGGAACTTCTTGCGTCCGATCATGTCGGCGACTTTACCGAGGGGGACCATGAGTGAACTGATAGTGAGAGATTGTGCGATGACTAGAAGGGATGCTTCTTTGAATGTGATGCCGAAGTCTTCGGCTATGGCTGGCAGTGCAAGGAAGATGATGCTGAAGCTCATCACCATCGTCACGAGCGAGAGGCCTACAGCCCAGAATGCTCGCCACTTGTACCAGGCGTTTTCGGGCGCGGCGGGATCCCATGCGGGAGTTTGAGGCGCGGGTTGCGTGATGGTCTGAGTGTCTGCCATTATGGTGTGCGACGCGGAAGCGTCGACGTAAGAATGCCACTAGAGTATAGCGAAGGGGGTGAGGATAGGGATTACGGCGTTTGGACAAGTGATATCCGAGTGTTTTAGAGCTAAGGCCGTATGAACCCCCTGCGTCTCGCTATGCTCGCCGCGTCCCCCTTTTGCTACGCAAAAAGGGGAGGGATGCTAATGCACGTCCATGCGTTTTAGGCGCCAGACGGTTGCGATGTTGGAGATGATGATGACAGCTATCAGAGCGATGATGGCGTATTCGATCGGGGGTAGTTGGTTTGATCCGGATGTGGGTGTGTCGATGAGGGTGGAGTTCAGTTCTTGCAGTATCGAAAGTGTGTTTCCGCTGATGCTGACGTATTTCAGTCCCGGTATGGCCGTTGAGATCAGAGCTTCGAAGCCGAAGACGTAGACGATTCCGAATACGACGGCGCGGGTTGTGAGAGTGCCGACGAAAGCGAACAATGATACGAAGGCGAGGGAGCCGACAAGTATGCCGAATGCTCCGAGAATGGCTGCCGAGTAGTTTTCGTCTTCGAAGACGAGGAGTATCGAGACAAAGGTGCTGATCGCCAATGGGATAGCGACGATGAATACAGCCGCGAGCATCTTGGGTATGGAGATCTGCCATCGTGAAATGGGTGAGAGCATGAGGTTGGTAAGGGTTCGGTCTTCGATTTCGTCGGCGAAGACGGGGGCCGCGACGATGAGCGCGATTAGCGGCAGACCGGTGTTGAAGATGAGGCCTTGGATGAAGCCTTGAGTCACTTCGCCGTCCCAATCGGCATTGACCAGTTCACTGATGATGGCGATGACGAGGGGGATTGCGGCGAGTATGAGCAATACGGCGACGCGACGGATCGATATCGATTGCCGAATTGCGAGGATGAAGATTGTTTCTGCGATAGTGCCCATCAGCCTTCGACCAGATATGAGAAGACGCTCTCGAGCGAGTCGTCGATTGGTTGGATCCGAGTTAGTCGGATGTCGTTGCGTTGCGCGAGGACTGGTAAGTCGAGTTGTAGGACTGCGACGTTGGTTGTGAGCACCACGATTGAGCCGTCGGGATCGAATTGGACGGATTGGACGGCGGGAAGTTTGGCGAGTTCGCCGCCGAGTTGCTTCGAGTCGGAGCACTCGATCTTGACGTGATAAGGACGGTCGTCGAGGGCGGCTCGGATGGCGTGGAAATCGCCTTGCGCGGCGAGTTTGCCATTGACGACGAGAACGACGCTTTCGCTGACTTCTTCGACTTCTTCCAAGATGTGGGAGGAGATGATTACGGAGCGTCCTTCATCGGCGGTCTGATGGAGGATCTCTTGGAAGCGTAGACGTTGGGTTGGATCGGCGCCGTTCAGCGGTTCGTCGAGGATCAGAAGTTCAGGGTCGCCGACGAGCGCGGCGGCTAACCGGATGCGTTGCCTCATGCCGCGGGAATAGGTTGAGATTTTGCGGTCGAGGGCAAAGGACATGTCGACGCGTTCGATAGCGGCTCGAAGGTGAGATTCTTCACGTCGGAGGTCTTTGAGGCGTGCAGAGAGGCGGACGAATTCGAGGCCGGTCATGAATTCGTATGCGGACTCGTTTTCGGTCATGATGCCGATGCGTTTGTAGACGTCGTGGTCGGTGCGCGGGTCAGTGCCTAAGAGCCGCACCTCGCCCTCAGAAGCGGAGTATAGGCCGCAAATCATCCTGAGCAGGGTAGTTTTGCCGGCGCCGTTGGGACCGAGGAGGCCGGTGATGCCTGATCCGATGGTCAGAGTGATGTCGCTGACCGCGACGACGTTGCCGAACCATTTGGACACAGAATCCAACGACACGATGGCGTCGTTGCTAGCTTGGGCGGCTATTTCGGTTTGGGTTTGCACTGAACTATCTCTGTCTGGAGTAGAAGCGCCATGTTGCGAAGATTGAGCCCGCGGTTAGCAGGATGATCCAAGCGATCGGGAAGATTATGTTGAGGTCGAAATTTTCGTTGTAGGTGCCGAAGAATATGGATGGGATGATGCTGGTGTTGATATCGATCAAATTGACAAGAGCCATTGGGTTGCTAACGGAATCTGGAGGATTGAACAGATTGACGATTAACCCGGTAAATGACGAGATCATGATGACGCTGATGACGATGAGGGTAGCGATCATCCGGCGGTCGGTTAGAGAACTGACGGCGAATGTGAATGATGCGGCGAACAAAGCGAAGACAGCGTTGTTGCCGACAAAGCGTGGGATGTCTGTCCAGTTGTCTTGGATGTGGCCGAGGGAGTCGGAGACGCCGATGAGCAGTCCGACCCAGAGGGTGATGTGGGGTAGCAAGCTGGCTGCGAGTAGGAGTAGGACGAGTGCAAGCCATCTCGCGCCAAGGTAGTCGAGGAGGGTGATTGGTCGGACGAAGTAGAGATGAATGACGCGGTTTCTGCGGTCGGGGCAGATCAACTCTGGCCCGACGAAAGCGGCGAATATGAGTAGCAAGAAGCCGATTACGCCTATCAGGTCGTCATGGCTTGGCAGGTCGAAAACTTCTGCGCCTTCACCAGTA
>VXTA01000263.1 GCA_009837685.1 Chloroflexota bacterium
CATAGCGTTGTCCACCAGCAACCCGATCGTCGTCTCCCGCGCCTGCGACCTCAAATAATCCCACCGCGCCCCCTCTGGCACCCAGAACACGCTTTTCGCCGTATATTCATCCCGTTCTTCAGGATCAGCCCCCTCCTCAGCCTCCGCCTCCAACTCGGCACGGACCTCCTCGTACGCATCCGACACATACTTCAAAAACAGCAACCCCAAGACCACATGCTTATACTCCGCCGCATCCATGCTCCCCCGAAGCGCATCCGCCATCGCCCAAAGCTGCGACTCATACCCGGTAGTCGCACCGTTATCGCCTGACTTTGTGCTCAATCGCCCGCGCCTCGCAGTAGTCATTCCTAGATCATTCCAACGGCATCCATAATAACGCCGCCCAAACAACACCCATCCCCCGTAGGTGCGGTTCGCGAAACGCGTAACAATACCCCGTCCATCATTCGTAGGGGCGTTTCGCGAAACGCCCCTACTCCGCCCTCCTTTGCATCCTCGTTCACCCAACTTTTTGAACTTGTTCAAAAACTAATCATGCCGGAGTTTTGCCGCCGACAGTGGCATATCACCGGCAACCTCTACCCCCACCGAATCACTCCCTAAAACAACCCGGTCAAAAACTCCCACCACGCCTCGACTACCCCAACCGCGGTGTAGTTGTCGAGCACTTGCCAGATGTGGAGGATGTATTCCTGCATCAGCTTTAGCGCGGTGCAGACGAGTAGGAAGATGAATATGCGTTTCGCGGTGAACTCGTAGTCGGGCCACCAGTGTCTTTGCGCGGCGATGGCTACGAACCAGAACTCGAATACGTTCGGGAATAGGAACAGGACCCACCTCGATTCGGTGAATTCGAAGGCGAAGAATCCGATGGCGCGGAACGCGAACAGCCAGATCGCAACGGTTCGTCCGGGTCCGTCCCACTGCCGCACGGCGACCCAGAGGAAGGTCAGCATGTAGACCTGATCGATCCATTTGTCGAACGTTTGGTAGTTAGTGACCCCGCCAAGCTGGATCAGGTTCATCATGAACAGGTCTGAAAAGTCGACCAGTATCGCAAGAAGCGCCCCAAGAAATGCCCAGCGAAGCACGGGCAACGAACCCGCCACGCGAGCAGCCGCGATTATGACCATCTCCAACGTCATCTCTGGTGTTAGATGCTATCGCCTTCGGGTTCTGTGTGGCGGATCACCCTCACCCTAGCCCTCTCCCATCGAGGGAGAGGGGACAGCGCCTCTCCGCGCCCCTCTGGATTCCCGCCTGCGCGGGAATGACGGGCGGGGGATTGTGTTTGCGAATCGAAGTTGTCGAAATATAATTTCGTGTTAGCAGTCGCGATAGTCGACTGCTAACGAAATTCGACGCAAGCGGTTCGGGTTCGATTGAGGCGATTCCCGTCTCATTTGTTCCCATCCTGCAAGACGGAACGAAATATCAACATCAAGGAGGAAAGACCGAGTGACGGTTAACTTGAAACCACTAAGCGACCGCGTGGTAGTCTCGCCGGCCGAAGAGGAAGCGGCGACTAGCCCCGGCGGGATCATCATCCCGGACACCGCGAAAGAGAAGCCGCAGCAAGGCTCGATCGTCGCTGTTGGTCCAGGACGGACCACCGACGAAGGCACTTTGATCGAGATGGGTGTGAGCGTTGGCGACACCGTTATCTACTCGAAGTACGCCGGTACCGAGTACAGCCAGAACGGCAACGACTATCTGATCCTGCGAGAATCCGACATCTTGGCGATCGTCAGTTAATTCTGATCGATACCGTATCGACTACGGATTTCGTCGCAACAAACGACATCATAAGGAGAAACCAAGCAAATGCCAGCAAAAGATTTGCTATTCGAAGAGGAGGCTCGAGCCAAGCTCAAGGAAGGCATCGATGTCCTCGCAAACACCGTCAAGAAGACACTCGGCCCGCGCGGTCAGAACGTCATCGTTGACAAGAAGTTCGGCCCCCCGCAGGTCAACTCCGACGGCGTGACCATTGCCAAGGAAGTCGATCTCGAGGACCCGTTCGAGAACATGGGCGCCCAGCTTTTGAAAGAAGCGTCCAAGAAGACCAACGACGACGCCGGCGACGGCACGACTACGTCGACCGTCTTGGCCCAGGCGATCGTAGCCGAAGGCTTCAAGAACGTCGCCGCTGGTGCCGACCCGATGGCCATCAAGCGTGGTATGGAAAAGGCTATGGCCACGATCCGCGAATCCATCAAGAGCCAGTCCACACCAGTTGACAGCTCTTCGCAGATCGCCAATGTCGCGGTCCTCTCTTCCCACGACGACGAGATGGGTACCCTCATCGCCGAAGTGATGGAGAAGGTCGGCAAGGACGGCGTCATCACCGTTGACGAGTCCAAGTCCCTCTCGTACGAGACCGATTTCGTCGAAGGCATGCAGATTGACCGAGGTTTCTTGTCACCCTACTTCGTGACAAACCCGGACCGCCAAGAGGCAGTTCTTGACGACCCGTACATCCTGATCACCTCGCAGAAGATCTCGGCAGTGTCCGACCTGCTTCCGTTGCTCGAGAAGGTTTTGCAGACCAGCAAGAACGTTATCGTGATCGCCGAGGATGTGGAAGGCGAAGCCCTGGCCACTCTCGTGGTCAACAAGCTCCGCGGCACGCTCAACTGCGTCGCAGTCAAGGCTCCCGGCTTCGGCGACCGCCGCAAGGCGATGCTCCAAGACATCGCAATCCTCACAGGCGGCACTGTCATCTCTGACGAGATCGGACGCAAGCTCGACTCCGCTACTCTCGAAGACCTCGGTCGCTGTCGACAGGTCGTTGTCAAGAAAGACGACACGACCTTCGTGGACGGTGCAGGTGATCAGTCTGGCATCCGTGGTCGCATGGCCGAAATTCAAGCTCAAATCGAGGACACGACCTCCGATTACGACCGCGAGAAGCTCCAAGAGCGTCTCGCCAAGTTATCCGGGGGCGTTGCCATCCTTCGTGTCGGCGCAGCCACCGAGATCGAGATGAAGGAGAAAAAGCAACGTGTCGAAGACGCTTTGGAAGCGACTCGTGCGGCTGTTGAAGAAGGTATCGTACCCGGTGGCGGTTCAGTCCTGATCCGCGCCGCAGACAAACTCGATGCCATCGAGTTTGAAGACGAAGACGAGCAGACGGGCGTGCAGATACTCTCGAAGTCCCTGCGCGAGCCGATCCGCATCATCGCTGGTAACTGCGGTTTTGAAGGCGCAGTCATCCTCGACCGCGTCGCGGGCAGCGATGACGTCAACTTCGGTTTCAACGCCATGACCGACGAGTACGGTGACATGATGGAGATGGGCATTGTTGACCCGGCCAAGGTCACTCGCTCAGCCGTTGAGAACGCAGTATCTGTCGCAGGCATGATCCTGACGACCGCGGCGCTCATCTCTGAGCAGCCCGAGCCACCTATGCCTGGCGGCGGAATGCCACCCGGCGGCGGAATGGACTTCTAGTCTAGTTTCAGCTAGAACCCGGTTTTCAAGAGCCAAGCCAACGCGTCGCATCGGTTCCCCGGTGCGGCGCGTTTGCGTCTCTGGGCACAATAAACTCGGTACGCAAAGCCGTATGATCGATTCCGCGAATACTCCTTCCAAGTACGCCCTTCTTTGGCCCTTCATCGTTCCTGTTCAAGCTGTACGCAGACTCATCAAAACCGATGGTGCCGACCTTGCGGCGTCCCTCGCATTCTTCACGGTACTCTCGCAACTGCCACTAGTCGCCCTAATGGCGATGCTCCTAATCGCTATCGGACCCTCTGACGGTGTCGTTGAAGTCCTCACCGAAGCACTTCACTACCTATTCCCGGCATCGCGTGATCTGATTGACGATGCCATCAACAGCCTCGTGGGCGGATCGCTGACGATTGGAATACTCGCCGTCATCAACCTCATGATCGGTGCCAATAGACTCTTCGCAGCCACCACCCGAGCTGTAAACCGCGTATTTGGTATACGCAACACCAAAGTCGTCCAAGTCACTATCAAAAGCGTCAGTCTCGCCACATTCGTCGTGGCATTATTCATGATTTCCGTCGGACTATCCAGCGTCATCCAAGCCCTGATCCGACTCAGCCAAGCATCCGGCCCGGCAACCCTCGGATTGTCCGCCTTAGCAACGATCATTCTTGGCATCGTCGCCACTATTCTGCCCGCCATCATCACGGCTTTTATCTTCGCCATGATCTACTACCGCATACCTAACACCCGCGTGCTGAAGCGCGACGCGATATTCGGAGCGATCATCGCAATAGTTCTCTTTGAGATCGGCAAACACGTCTTTTTCTGGGTCAACAACCAAGACACCTACCAAGCCAACATCTACGGCCCTATCACGTCCGTCGTGGTCCTCATGATCTGGGCTTATATCGCCTCGTTGATCTTCCTATACGGAGCAGCCATAGCAAAGACCGCGAGCGAGTTGCGACCAAGATGAAGTTCCTTCCCGTTACTCCTGACCGCTGGCCGGACCTCGAACGATTCTTCGAATCGCGCGGCGGCCCCAAGCACTGTTGGTGGATGGTTTTCCGGCGGCTGCCGGCCGC
>VXTA01000272.1 GCA_009837685.1 Chloroflexota bacterium
ATCCTTAGCTGCGCGGATGACCTTAGTTGGAACTTCGAAATCTTCGAGATCAACACCATCTAGGGCATTTGATATCCGGCGCACAAAGGCATCGCCGTGCTTCCGCACATCCGCGATGACACGATCCGCGAACGCCTCAGGCGACAGAAATTCGCTGTAGATGCCGCCCCCGTTCGTCTTTGGGTCATCACCCTCGCCAGCTGTGCCGCGGTTCGAAAACTCGGCTACCGCGGCATCTAGGCCGTGAATTCGCCTCAGCACGGATCAACTGCTCCAGAGAACTGGTCCAGATTCTCGATCAGCCTCGTATACAGCGTGCATTCGCTTTGATACAGGAATTGCAAGTCCGTGACCGCAGTGCCAGTGCCACCCAACTGCCGCAGATGGTCAACCACGCGCAACACATCGCTCCTCTTGGTCACGATCTGCACCGCGAACCAGCGATTGCCGTCGCTCGTGTAGACGCGCGAAACTGTCGGGCCTGTCATTCCCGAAAGTTCACGCGAAGCCAATATCATCTCAGCGATATCGCCCTCGGATTCGCCTCTGACATTCGCCGTCACTCGACGATACGATCTCGAGCGCAGTCTTGCCTCGATGCGCTCCAACAGTCGCCGGGTCAAAGCCAGCTTGTCGTCGGATCGAGCGAGCAGCGCCGCGTTGCCGATCATGATCGCCTGCGATTCCATCGCCACGCCATCGACCAGCGTTCGAAGATTGTTCTCCCGCAACGTGTTGCCCGTGTCCGATATGTCCGCAATGATGTCCGCATACCCGATCCGCGGAGCCGCCTCGAGTGCTCCGTTGATCGCAACCATCGAGAAATAGTTGATGCCGCGGCGATTGAAAAAACGCTTCACCAATCGCGGATACTTCGTCGCTATTCGCAAATCACGTCCGCGTTCGTGAAACTCCAAACTCAGGTCAGAAAGATCGTACATCGACGTGATGTCGAGCCAAGAATCAGGCACCGCAATCACCAACCGCGAGTTTCCATACTCTAGGTCTGGTACGACCACCAACGAATCGCCGTCTTCCAACCGCGATTCCAGATAGCGGTCCAACCCCACAATGCCCAAGTCCGCGTTACCCGAATCAACAATCGTCGTGATGTCGGATTGCCGTTGGTAGATAACCTCAACCCCAGGTATCGACGGCATCATCGCAGTGTAGCGACGCGAATTCACGCGGCTTACAGCCGCATCAGACTCTGCAAGCAGCTTCGCCGCACCCTGTTCAAGAGCACCAGTCGAAGGTATAGCTAGTCGCAACGTATCCATCACTCGGCAACCCACGTTAGAGAGCCCGAAACATCCACCAACGCCACCTTCGCACCGTCTATTGAAGACGCTACGTCACCCGCATCAACGGTCGTATCGAAGAGCGTGAAAACATCATAGCCTTGACCACGCAACTCGGCAGCCGCCTCGACGATCGACTCATCAGCATCCCCGTCGACGGGAGCCAATACAACAGCCTTGCGCCGAGGTTCGGACGCCGCAGAGCCGCCATTCAATTCCAATATCGTGTCCAGATTCAACGCAAACCCGAGCGCCGGAACATCCTCGTCAGACCCTAGAGCAGACGCCAATCCGTCATATCTACCGCCGCCACCTAACGCAACGTGCTCCCCGTCAGTCGACGCGGAAACCTCGAAGATCATGCCCGAGTAGTACGCAATAGATGTTGCCAATCCGAAATCTACCGAGATGTCGGAGGCATCTACACCCGCACTCTCAGCCGCATCCACTACCGATCGGATTGCCCCGATATTGTCCAGATCACCCAAACCGTACTCAGCAGCGATACGAGCCGCAATCGTTATCGTGTCGCCATTGATTCGCGCAATCCTACGCATCAGTTCCATCGCCTTCGGGAAATCAGAGTTGGCCACGTCGCTTTCCACCTTTCGGCGGAGTCCAGCGACGACCTCCTCAGCCGTACGCGACGTCTGTTCTGCCGCACTCGGCAACTGGACAGATCCGGTAGCCAGGCGCGTCAGCAAGTGAGCAGCCGACGCTTGCGTCTCAACTGACTGTTGGCTATCCGTCGGCATCAACCCCAATCTGATCGCTTCCGACTCAATCGCAGCACCGTCGTCATCGTCCTCGCTGAAATCCGAAACATGGTTCGCGAGAAAAAGCGCCGCACGTTCCGATAACTTGAAGCGTCCCAGCATCTCCCATATCAGACCGACGTGGCCGACACGTATCGCGACATCTTGAATGCCCAGCCGCTTCGCCATCTCGTACGCAGTCGCGATGATCTCCCCGTCCGCCGCAGCCTGCGTCGCACCGATCAGTTCCGCTCCGGCCTGGATGTATTGGCGCTTGCTCGGAACTGAGTTCGGCGGCGCGTCGAATGGACGCTCTGTGTACCTGAATATCGGAGACGCGTACTGGTAGCGCATCGGACGCATCGTTCCGGCCTGCTCAAGCGCATGACGTATCACCGGAGCCGTCAACTCGGGACGCAACGTAATATCGCTCCCGTCCGGCGCGAGAAAGTCGAATAGTTGGCTGGAAAGCAATCCCCCGGAACGACGCAAAAAGAGCTCCGTCTGCTCTATAAGCGGTGTCTCAATCGGCTGGTAGCCCCGTGAGTAAAGAACGTCGCGAGCGGTTCTGATCGCCGAATCCAGTCGCTCGAAGTCCTGACCCGCCCGGTCTTCAAATCCAGGAGCGCGCCGTATCTTGCCGTTACGACCCATATTCGAGCCTGTCTTGGAATTCTCCGAAATTCATCGGGATACGAGCCAGCGGTTGATTCAACAATTACAATGTGCCGACGATTTCTCGTCGCGCCTCACCATTCAGATTCTAATCCGCAGTTTCAGGTTGATTTGAAAATCGTCGAACCGAACATCACATCAAGTTCCTACTACCCACCACGCCCCCTTTCGCTGAGCGAAAGGGGGCAAGCAAACGAAGTGACGCGAGCGGGGTATGCCCCTCGATTAAACGCGCCTACGCACGTACCAACAACTCTTTTCAGGCAAATTACCATCGCATTGTCTGAAGAATCGATGACTATCGCACCGAATGATGCGCATTTCTTCGAGTAGAGGACAACCAACCATGCAATCAACACAAACCACAGACGCCGTAGTTATCGGAGCCGGCGCGGTCGGTTGCGCTGTAGCCCTGCGTTTAGCGCAACACGGAATCATTTCCCACGTCATCGAACGAGACGACATCGCATTCAACGCCTCTGGATACGCTTGGGGAGGTCTCTCCGCCCACTTCGGCAGCGGCGTTCCCGGACCGATGACCAAACATTACCGCGACGCCATCGACAAACACATCGAACACTACGAGCAAGTATCACCTGAAGCATCACAAGATTGGCAACTCCAACGCGTCACCTCCCTATCCCTCGCCGATGACGAAACTACAGCGAATAATCTCGCCGCAGACGTCGAATGGATGCAATCCGAAGATTTCGATGCCGAACTGATCGGCTCTGATGAGATCTACGAGCTCGAACCCTCAATCCGTCCCGGCATCATCGCTGCTTCCCTCGCCAACTCAGGTTGGGAACTCGACAGCTACATTTACACAAAGGCGTTAGCAAACGAGTGTGAAAGCCTAGGAGTGACCTTCGCCTCGGGCACCGCAACAAGCGTGTCGATTGTGCAGGGCAAAATCAACAGCATCAACCTCAACGATCAGACCCGCATCGATACTCCTCTCGTCGTAGCCGCGACAGGACCTTGGGTGAGCCAGATCGACGGCATCCCAGAACTACCCATCAAACCGATAAAAGGCGAAATCATCCGGCTTGAACGCGATGGAAATGACCTACAAAACCGCGTCGGATTCGGTGGTTTCAACGTCGGACGCAAACCCGACGGCTCGGTCTGGGCAGGAACCTACGAATGGGATCGCGGCTTCAATCGCGACATCACCGAAGAAGGTCACAACCACATTATGAACGGCGTCACAAGCTACATCCCGTCACTAAACGGTCTAAAGACCATCAAGACAACCGCGTGTCTCCGTCCAGTCGCCAGCGACGGCTTACCGATCGTCGGCGCTTCCAACGCCGTTGACGGCCTCTACCACGCCAATGGTGCTGGCAAAAAAGGCATACTGCTATCGCTCTCGATGGCAGATTGGATCACTGATCTCGTACTGCACAACACCGCACCCCCGGCAATCGTCTCGCCTGCGCGTTTCAAAAACATCTAACGACTTCCCACATCTGTCCCCTTCGCGAAGCGAGGGGGACGCGGGCGAGCAAAGCGACGCTCGCAGGGGGTGCCCGCCGAGGGCAAGCTGTATGTCTCGCACATAACGCTTAAACCATCACTGGTATATTTGTAACCATTCAAACGCCAGCCTACGACAGACCACGGTAATTTCATCATGGCAGAGAGCACTCCCAAATACCAGAGCAACACAAGCGAACGAGCACACGGCTTCTTCAACACCAAATGGGGCGATGCGTTCGAAGATTCAATGACGCGCGGCAAGCTAAGGAACTACCGCGCACCTGAAGACCGCGAAAATCTCGACTCCGAAGCGCGGCGCGAA
>VXTA01000104.1:0-2055 GCA_009837685.1 Chloroflexota bacterium
ATGTCTGGTAACTCTTCGAACCAGATCTCCATCGCGTCCTCGAACAGTTCCATCGTCCTAGGATCCGTAGCCGGGATCTTCGACATCTCGGTCACGATCTCATCGAACTCTTCGTTGCGCCAGCGCGCGGTCGCCCAAGGGTTGATGGGCGGCTCGCCTATGTCTCGGAACGTCGCCGACGAGTAAAGCGAGAGCATGTAGTATGGGTCTGCTCCTAGTACACCGGACGGGCCTTTGCAACCAAACGAATAGTCGCGCTCGCCGCGTCCGAATTCGGCTCCACCACCTGGACTGAGGTCCATCTCGGCATCGAAACCAGCGTCCTGCAGCTGCTTCGTAACGTGGACGCCGTAGCGGTCCAACCATGTCGGGAAGTTGATGTTCATGTAGAGCGTCTCACCGTCCTTCTCCCACATCCCATCCGAGTTCATCTCGTAGCCTGCCGACGCCATCCGCTCTTCCATTAGGTCGTAGTGATCAGTCGTATCCACGGTGTGTTTCTCGTAGATCGGTTGCAACACCTCCTCAAACGGGTCGAACCACGAATACGGCGTGATCATGTGGAACGCCACCGTACCCGCACCGCGCTCCGCATTGTCTACCAGGATTTGGCGGTTTAGCGCGTAGTTGAGCGCCCAGCGGATGTCCTTACTCTCGGCAATCGGGCTGTCCGAAGCATTGTTAATGAATAAACCGATCGGACACCAGTCCAGGTAACCGTAGGGCGGCTCCTGCTTGCTCCAGCTGACCACGTCTGGGTTCTGCTCAAAGATGTTAAGCAACGTCGCTACCGGTGCCATGCTCATGGCGTCGATCTCGTTCTGGATAATCATCTGTGCCCGCGCCGACTCTTCGCGTTGCGGAATGTAGACTACCTTCTCCATCGCTGGCAAGTCCTTGAAACCTGCCTCAACTGCCCACCAGTCGGAGCGGCGAACAAAGACCTTTTGCTCAGGAGATGCGTCAGCCACCGCGAACGGACCGGTAGAGACCGGCCAACCCTGGTCAGGGTCGTAGAACGTGAACGTCAGCGGATCTTTGCCCTCCCAGATGTGTTTCGGGACAATCTGTTCCGAGAGACCGTGGTTGCTCGTAAGCGTGTTAACCCACCAACTGGGCGATGGATCCTTGAGATGGAACCGCACCTTGTTGCCATCGATTACCTCAACGCTGTCCAAGAGGTGAATCTCAGCGGTGTGGACCATCGAGTCTTGGTGCTCCAGCACCATTTCGAAGGTGAAAGCAACGTCCTCAGCCGTAAACGGCATGCCGTCGCTCCAATACACACCGTCGCGTATCGTCAACGTGACTTGAGAGAAATCATCACTGATATCCATCGTCTCTGCCAGCCACATCTCGTGTTCACCGGTAAGCAGGTTGAACATGATCAACGGTTCGCTAATGGTCTGCAACGGTCCAGTGTGCCATCCGCCGACACCACCGGGGACGTAGTTGTTGAAGTTTTCCCAATCCGGGAACCTACCGTCCTGTCCGCCGCTCATAACGATCAGCGTATTCTCACGTGACACGGAGTCCGGGTCGAGCAACGGCGCCGGCTCCTTCATCATCATCCCGTCATCCTTCATCGCCTCTTCCGGCTCTGGAGTCGCCGTCGGCGGTACTGGCGTCGCGGTAGGGGGAACCGGAGTTGCCGTAGGCTCTTCCTCGGCACACGCCACTGCGGCGACCATCACCGTAGTGACAACCATTGAGAGAGCCAGTAATCGGAACAGCCACGAATACCTCATAGCCGATTCGAAGTGTCTCTTCATGACTACATTCCTTTCTTAACCGTGCAAAACGGACACCGAGTCGATGTGCTAATCTGTTTGCCAATCCATCGCTCAGCGGCTCAACGATCGTACGCAAAACTCCGAGGTCTTGGATATCGTTGATTAACGAAATCTATCACAGAGCGCGCACGCGTGCGCGTGAAACGACGTATCAAACACCATGACTGCCGATTATCTCCTCAGACGCATCGGAGTCTTCTTCCTCGTCATCTGGGGAGCCGCCACCTTCAACTTTGTGTTGCCGCGTATCGCCGATGTGAAT
>VXTA01000104.1:2065-3033 GCA_009837685.1 Chloroflexota bacterium
GATGTGAATCCGATCGAGGAACGCATGAGTCAGCTCGCCTCCCGCGGTGCTGTATCGAGCGGCAACACCGAGGCGATGATTAAGAACTTTGAGAAGCGGTTCGGCCTTGACAAACCGATCCACGAACAATACCTCCGCTACCTCTGGAACTTCGCACGTTTCGATTTTGGATTTTCTGTCGCATTCTTCCCGACGCAGGTGCGCGACATCATCGCGCAAGCGCTGCCTTGGACATTGGTTCTCGTCACGATCTCATCCCTTATTTACATGTTTCTAGGCATGGCCTTAGGCGCGCTTGTGGCCTGGCCTGGAGCCTCAGGCATATTCAAGCTGTTGTTCCCACCCGTCATGTCGTTATCAGCGATTCCTTACTACTTGGTCGGCATCGCATTGATCAACTTCCTAGCGTTCCAGCTCGATTGGTTCCCACTCGGCGGTGGTTACAAGATCGGAACGTCGCCCGAATGGAGTTTAGCCTTCATACAGGATGCCGCCCACCACGCGATACTTCCGGCGCTCTCAATAATCTTGGTAAGTATCGGATTCTCCGCGATTGGGATGCGAGGAATGATGGTGACGACGCAAGGCGAAGACTACATGTTGCTGGCCGAAGCCAAAGGCACGAAGCCTTGGCGACTGTTCGCTTGGTACGGGGTGCGCAACGCGATGCTTCCGCAGGTCACGTCGTTCGCTCTCACGCTCGGACAGGTCGTCTCGGGAGTGATCCTCGTGGAGGTGGTCTTCTCCTATCCCGGTATCGGGACATCGCTTCTGCAGGCGATCCGGGCTTTCGATTACACCTTGCTCTACGGCATCGTGTATCTCGTGATACTTTCGATCGCACTCGCAACTTTGATACTCGATCTGATCTACCCACGCATCGATCCACGGATAAACTATTCGGCGCGAACTTGATGCATCCGGATCTTCAAGCAAAGTAGTGAAACACGAATGACGACTCACGTAGA
>VXTA01000104.1:3043-4533 GCA_009837685.1 Chloroflexota bacterium
ACCCTGGATCGCTCGATTCGACTTTGGAGCCAGACGTTGACACACAACTTTCGCGCCGCCTGCTTACTCCTTTGCGATGGATCCGCACCTACCCCACGCTGTGGGCTGGGATGTTCTTGTTGCTTTTCATGGCTCTGTTCGGCATCATCGGTACTCAGTTCCAAGACCCGGAACTGACTCGCGCCGGCACGGTTGAGTTCGACTTGCCCCCGTGGCAGACGATCGATTATCGCGTCAAGGGCGAGGACCGAAGCACGTTTTCCGTGCTCGGCACCGATAGCCTAGGACGCGACGTGTGGGCACTGACCGTGATGGGAACGCCTCTGACAATGTACGTCGGGTTCCTAGCCGCGCTGATCGGAATGGTCATCGGCACGATTCTCGGTTTCGTCGGCGGGTTCACAGGAGGAATAATCGATAACTTCTTCAAGAGCCTCGCAGATATTCTGATAACGGTTCCCGTGCTTATGATCCTAGTCGTTGTCGCGGTCACACTCAAAGCATCGGTGGATGTGACGCAACAGGCGATAATAATCGCGGCATTTGTTTGGATGTGGCCTTTGCGCGCCATTCGTTCGCAGGTGTTGACGATGCGCGAACGCCCCTACATCTCGGTAGCGCAGATTTCTGGCGCAAATGTGTTCGAATTGATTTTCCTGGAAATGTTGCCGAATCTCCTGCCGTTCCTCGCCGCGAGCTTCGCCACTGCGGTTGCGGTCGCGATGCTCACAACTATCGGCATGGACGCCCTCGGACTGGGCCCTCAGAACCAGCCGACACTGGGCAACACGATCTACTGGTCCATTAAATACTCAGCGCCGCTAAACGGGCTCTGGTGGTGGTGGACACCACCCGTACTAGCACTAGCGCTCGTTTTCGGTAGCCTCTACCTCATCACCGCTGGCCTAGATCCGCTGGCGAACCCGCGCCTGCGGAGGCAGGTGTGAGCGCCCAAGCAGCCACAGACGGCGCATCGGCCGCCTTAGATGTCAACGACCTCGGCGTCTCCTACTACACCTCCAGCGGCGAGATCAAAGCCGCTGATGGCGTCAGCTTCTCCATAATGCCGGGGAAACGCATGGGATTAGTCGGCGAATCCGGATCCGGAAAAACCACGACTGCCCTCGCTCTCATGCGCCTGATCAAACCGCCGGGCCGCATTACCAAAGGAACTGCAGTCATCGACGGAACAGATCTCCTGTCCCTCGACGATGAGGAGAAGCGTAACGCCAAGCTGTCGACCATCGCCCTCGTTCCACAGGGCGCGATGAACTCGCTGAACCCGGTCGCCAAAGTGAAAAACCAAATCATAGACGGCCTGCGCGACCATGACGCCCAGCATTCCGCAACACAATATCGCGATCTCGTTGCCGAACTGTTAGACAAAGTCGGTCTCAGCCCGCAAGTTGGCGATATGTACCCTCATGAACTCAGCGGCGGAATCAAGCAACGGGCTACGATCGCCATCGCCATTTCAAAGGGACCAAAGG
>VXTA01000098.1:0-3687 GCA_009837685.1 Chloroflexota bacterium
CTCCGGAACCTGACCCAACGGAAACGCCGATAGAAGAGCCTGACACTGGAGGGTTCGCATTCGCGTCGAACTGGGTTTACGCGGCGATGTTCGGTGGAGTAGTGATGATGGTTGCAGGTAGTTGGGTCGCGCGGAGCGCGAACCGTCGAAGACGATACGTCCGGAGCAAATCTGGGCGCAATTGATCTGCGCTAATCTGAATCGGCGCGCAAGAACCATTCAACACTTGCGCCGAAATCTTGTGGGCAAGACTCCGCGGCGCGGCTGCCGCAGTTCTCGAGTTCGACCAGTTTGCATTTGGCCCCTAGCGCAGATCTAGCTGATACGACCTGTTGATGGTCGGCGATTTCGCTTTGGCGGCCGCGGATCAGCACCAACGGGCAGGTGGTATTGTCGAACGGCGGAGTATCCTCGTCGTCTAGCCCGTAATCGACGAGGGCTAGGGCGCGGACTGCACCTTTGGCCATCTTTGCTGCTTGCAGTGCGATGTCCCCGGCGTTTTTTCCATGCGCTACCACCGAAGCGGGTTCGCCGATCGCCCATATGGTCTGCACCAAGGTGTAGGGTGACACGTCCCAAACGGCGTAGACATCACCGGAGCCGGATGCGTCATCAGCAAAACGAGACCACTGAGAGTTCTCGGATTCGTCGGAAACCAAGAGTAGCGGTGCGTTACGCGGCGCGCCGTTTTCAGATGCGGGCGCCCAATGCTTTGTGGCGACTTTCGCCTCGGTTACGAGTGTGATCTCAGATGTGTCGGTCAGCATTTGATTGGGTGTCTCGTTTGTTTTGAATCTTCGCCGAATCGATGTTCGAAGACGATCGCACATTTGCGACTTGAAATCGATGAATCAACGTTAGAATACAAAATCGAACAAACCACATGAGAACGATGGACTTCGTGGTTTGCGAATATGACCCGACCTGGAGGTTGAAAATGGTTACATCGGAGTGGGGAGCAATCTACAAGGAGCTAGGAGCTCAGCCTGTCATCAACGCGACCGGTAGTGTGACTCTGCTGGGCGGTTCGACGCCAGTACCGGAGGTGAAAGAGGCGATGGATCGCGCAGATAGCGCGTTTATTCCGCTGATAGAGCTGGAAAAGGCCGCTGGTGACGAAATCGCCAGGCTTTGCGGGGTTCCTGCTGCTTGGATCACGTCAGGCGCCGGATCCGCGCTAACATTGGCGTCCGCAGCTTTTATGGCGGGCAGTGACGATGATTTGATCCAGCAACTCCCTGATACCACGGGGTTGAAGGACGAGATCGTAATTCAATACCGAGAGCAGTACTGGTACGACCGTTGTCTCCAATTCTCGGGTGCAAAGCTAGTCTTAGCTGGCGACGAAAACGGTACCAACGAAGACGATATTCGAGCAGCAATCACGGACAAAACGTGTGCGCTCCATGTGCCTGTTGTCGAACAGGCACCCAAGGATCCGAATGTCGTCCCGCTCGACAAGGTAATCGAGATCGCCAAAGATGTTGGAGTTTACGCATCGGTCGATGCCGCAGGACAAATATTCCCGCTAGAGAATTTCGGCAAATATGTCCGTATGGGCGCTGATTTCCAGTGCATCGCTGCCAAGTACATGGGTGCGCCGCATTCAACTGGGTTAGCGCTTGGCACTGAGGACATCATCGAAGCGATCGGCCGGCATTCATTCGTCGGCTATGAAGGGCGAAGGATTCGGGGTCTTGGCCGTCCCCACAAGGTAGACCGACAAGAAATGATGGGTTGTGTGGCTGCAGTCCAGCGATGGTTCAAACTTGATCACGAGAGTCGGCTCGCTGCTGCCGAGCAGGAGAGCTTGGAGATCATCAAGCCGCTACGCGGAATCCCTGGCGTCACTGCTGAGTTGATCGACAACATCATCGCCCACCAGCCGTTCGGTGTGACCATCGGCGTGGACGAAGACGTAGTCGGTTTCAACAACGAAGATCTCGTCGTGAAGCTGAAGGAGGGAGATCCTCCAGTTTGGACGCGCACGATGGATAACGCTCCGTTGACCATCCACGTCTTCGGGCTGAATCCGGGTGAAGCCAAACTCGTCGGAGAGTCGATCGCCGCAGTAGTCCGAGGTTAACTTACGGCCTCGTCATTCCTGCAAAGGCGGGAATTCAAAGGGAAAAAGCGCGTTCTCCCAAGGCAACGAGGGGGAGCGCGCTTATTAGCAAATTCGACCAAGCTCGCACACGAACTAAACACCAAGGAGCGAACGATCCATGGAAACCGTGAAAACTGTTGCGATACTGAGCCCGGGCGATATGGGCTCGAACGTCGGTCGGGCATTGCGCGAGAACGGACTAGAGGTAATCACATGCCTGACTGAGCGTAGCGCCCGAACCCGCGAACTGTCCGACATCGCCGGCATCGTTGACGTTCCCGACTTTGCAGAGATGATCGACCGCGCCGACATCGTATTGTCGGTTCTAGTACCGGAGCGCGCGGTCGATGTGGCACGACAAGTCGCGGCGGTCATTTCTGAGACTGGCAAATCGTTGCCGTTTGCCGACTGCAACCCCGTCGCACCGGCCGTTGCCTTGCATATGGCGGCGATCATCGAGAATGCTGGCGGTAGGTATATCGACGGCGGGATCATCGGGAGTCCGCCGGGCAGGGGCGAACCTCCACGCTTCTACGCCTCCGGACCACATGAAGCGATCATGGGACAACTCGACGGTCGAGGCATATCGGTGCCATTGATGGGCGGCGAAGTTGGACGAGCGTCGGCGATCAAGATGTGCTATGCATCCCTCAGCAAAGGCGCAGCAGCTTTGAATGCGTCAGCTCTGATTTCCGCCATGAACCTCGGCATCTATGACGAATTCATCGCCGAGATGGAGTCGAGCCAGCAAGGGGTGCTCAGGAATATGCAGGGTGTCAATAGTTTGGGTGCGAAGGCGTTTCGCTGGATCGACGAGATGGAGCAGATATCGGCGACATTTGGTTCAGCGGGCGCGACACCATACTTGCACAAGGGCGCGGCTGACGTGTTCAGGCACGTAACCGCATCGCCGATTGGCCACGAGAGACCAGAGACAGTGGATGCGTCGAGGACATTGCGAGAGACTGTGGAGTTGTTGGTGGAGAAGGGTGATTAGACGCGGTTACCGACTAACTGCCGAGTAACACCGAGCGCGATGTAGTCGAACTCCGCCGCGACATCTTCATTGGTCAACACTGGAGGCTCGAGGGCGTCCAGATAGTCGGGTCGCAGGTTCACGGCTCCCAAAAACGGTATGCCCATTTCGTAGGCTAGCTCTTCAGCAGCGCCTTGCCCGAACAATCCACCGGTCATGTTCTCTACGACGCCGAGGACGTCGAGGTTCATCTTCCGGATCATGTTGATCGACCGCTTGGCATCTAGTGCTGCCAACTCTTGCGGAGTGCTCACGATCACGAAACCGTCGAGGTTGAGGGTCTGCATCACCGTCAATGGTGCATCCGAAGTTCCTGGCGGCAGATCCACCACCATGTAGTCTGGCTCGCCCCAATCCGTCATCTGCAGGAACTGGTTGATGGCGTTGTGGATCATCGGTCCGCGCCAGATGATCGCCTCTTCCTCATTCTGCTGGAAGAAGGCCATTGACATCACCTTGACGCCGAAGCGTTGGGACGGGACCATGCGCCCGTCTCGTTCGACTGGGCCTTCGGAGATGCGGAGGACACGGGTGACGTTGGGAC
>VXTA01000098.1:3697-4525 GCA_009837685.1 Chloroflexota bacterium
CTTTTCCGCTATAGACGCCGATGCGTTTTCCGATAGATTTGAGCGAATCGGCAATGCGCTTACGTTCTTGGAACTGCCGCCGGGCTTGCGCCAAGCGCGCTTCTTCGGCAGGAGTAGTTTTACGAGGAGAGGTCAACGGATGGTCCGCGCCATCGCGGATTTCGGTTAGTCGATACCGAGGAGGCGTTTGCCATCTTCGGTGATCATGTCGGGGTTCCAAGGCGGGTCGAACACAAGATCGACTTCGACATCCTCGACGTACTCGATCTCGGCGATGCGCCATTCGGCCTGTTGCGCGATGTATGGTCCCATGCCGCAGCCTTGTGCTGTGAGGGTCATCTCCACAAACACTTCGTTGTCTTCGACATCGACATCGTAGATGAGCCCGAGGTCAACCACGTTGACCGGGATTTCCGGGTCGTAGACATCTTTCAGGGCTTCGTATACCTGATCTTTGGTTACTACGTTGGCTGTTTGTGCCATGGTGCGAACCTCCGCGTTGATGAGCGGGCTGGACGGAATAGGATCTCTTGTGGTCAGTTTATCAAACGTGGTTCAACCGGCCGTGTTCATCCACCTCTGGGCGCAGTCTCGTCGCCGTGTAGAGCTCGGCGCTCCGCGATTACTTCATTAAGCGCTTCCCTCGCCACGTCCAATACGTCATCATCAGGTGCGTCGTCGTATGAAGCCGACTCTGCCGCTGAGATCCACTCCCAGATCTCTTCTTGCGCCAAACGAAGCTGCTTGGCGTTCATTGCCGAGAAGTCAGCGTGGATGGAAGCGGGTGGTGATGGTAAGGACATACGCGTATTTTGGGAATCCTTCAAG
>VXTA01000175.1 GCA_009837685.1 Chloroflexota bacterium
ACACATGTGAGTGCCGCGAACCTCGGCCAGCAGTTGCGATGTCGTACTCGAGATCGGAGTATCCGAGAGCGACTCTCTGGGTTGCTTTGACCGCTGAGTTGCTAAGCTGAGCGCGGCCGAGGTTGGTGTGGATGATTACGCCGGTGGCGTTGATCACCCGGGTCGGCGACGGTCCCCAACGGCTTTCAACCGAATCAACGATGTTTTTCACGATGCCCGCGATCTCTATGTCAACGGACGCAACACCCCCATTGCGGATCGAAGCGCGGACGGTTGCCAATGCGCGGCGTACTTCATCCACGATGAACGTCCGCGGGTAAAGTCCGGAAACCTCTACTAACGATGGATCGGACATCAATGCGTCGACGCTGGGTAACGAACGGAGCAATGAACTCGAATCGCGGTCGTTATTCGTCGGCTCGGAAGGCAATTCAGCAGATCCAAAGACTGGTTCGTGGCGCAATTTCGACGGCATTTGGCTCGAAATATGCGGTTTACGGAGTAGTAAAATATTCTACTTACGCACCTTGCGACGACGATCGATGATCACCATAGCTGTAACAGGGGGTATCGGGGCGGGAAAATCAGAGACTATCGACATCTTGCGCAAACTCGGTGCGTCGACAGTCAGCGCCGATAAATTGGGCCACGTAGCCTACGCAAAAGGCACGCCCGGCCATGCTGACATGATCAAGGCTTTCGGCAACAAGATCATCGGCGAAGACGGTGAGATCGACCGGCAATCCGTTGGCGCAATCGTGTTCAACGACGAAACCAAGCGCAAAACTCTGGAATTGATAGTCTGGCACCGCATCCGCGAGATGCTCGAAGGGGTGATAAGCCAAAACCGAGACAATCATACGAACGTTACTGCGATAGAGGCCGCCGTCCTGTTTGAAGCAGGCTGGGACGACTTGGTTGATCACGTATGGACCGTGGAATCGTCTTATCATCAAAGGTTGGCGCGCATTGTAGAAAAGACAGGCATGGATGAACGCGCGGCACGAAAGCGCATGGACGCGCAACTCGCACCCGAGATCAGAATCGAACGAGCAGACGAAACCATATTTAACGACGGCGATCTGGCCGCTTTGGAACAGAGCGTCACCAAATTGTGGAAAGCAACCACTAAGACTTAGCACCGATTGGATGCCAAATGGCGACTGAACAGCTATTCAACCAGACGATCATCGAAGAGTACGTGCTCGCCGAAGAGCCCTACTACCTTCCGCTCGCCGACGATTTCGAATTCTTCTTAGCCGCGTACCACGAGGGCGTTCCCGTGCTGCTAAAGGGACAGACCGGTACCGGCAAGACCCGTTTCGTGGAGCACATGTCGTGGCGTCTGGGCGAAGAACTTACCGTTGCAAAACCTGCCGCCAAGGTCGACGCCAGCGCCAACGGCAATCCAGCTTCCCTGCCGCTCGTCACCGTGGCCTGCCACGAAGACCTCACTGCATCCGACCTCATCGGCCGTTACTTGCTTGACCGAGAAGGCACTCGTTGGCAGGACGGCCCCTTGACCCGAGCTGTGAAATCTGGCGGCATCTGCTACTTGGACGAAGTTGTCGAAGCACGGAAGGACACGACGGTCATCATCCATCCTTTGACCGACCACCGCCGGACTTTGACGATCGATAAACTCGGCTTGGTCATCGATGCCGCAGATGGCTTCCTACTGGTCGTCTCGTACAACCCGGGTTACCAGAACGCCGTTAAAGACCTCAAGCACAGCACCCGCCAACGTTTCGTCGCACTCGAGTTCGACTTCCCCGATGAAGAGCACGAGTCACAGATCATCCAGCACGAATCGGGTTGCGACGATGAAAATGCAGGACTGCTCGCGGCCCTAGGCGGGAAGATTCGGAACCTCCGAGAGCACGGCTTAGAAGAAGGGGCGAGCACACGTGTCCTGATCTACGCCGCCAAGCTGATCAACGAGGGCATCAACCCGCGTCGTGCGTGTCAAGTGGCGGTAACGTGGGGTATCACCGACGATGCACAAGTGCAACGTAGCATCGACGAGGTCGTTTCCTCGATCTTCCCGTGAAAACCGACACGGCATCTGAGGTTAAGGCGTTCGCTAAAAGCAGACTGAGCCTTTCTGATTTGCGTGATCTGCCCGGAGAAGCCGCTCCACCTGAAGGACTAGATCCCGGATTGCCAAAACGTCGAGCCGCGGTATCGGTGTTGTTTGCCACCCGTGACGAAATGCCTGCCGTTCTTCTTATCCGTCGCGCCGCGCATCGGGGTAACCATCGTACCGAGTGGGCATTTCCGGGCGGTGTCGTCGAACCCGAAGATGCCACCCTTCTAGATACCGCTCTTAGAGAAACACACGAAGAGATCGGCGTTTCTCCGTCGCTTATCGATTCTTGGGGACCGCTGCCGAAAGTCGTCACAGGAACCGGCTACGAAGTTTGGCCGTTTGCCGGGCAGTTGTGCGACAATGCACGCTTAACGCCCGAACGAGAAGAGGTAGACGACTACGCCTATATCCCGGTACACCGACTAGCTGACGTATCTGCACGTCGTCAGATCACACTCATGCGCAACAACCTCACCCGTCAATGGGACGCCATCGAGCACGACGGCAGAATCATCTGGGGCGCAACCGCAAGAATCATCCACAACACGATGCGATTGCTGCAAACGGACGAAGTTCGCTAGCTCAAACGACCAATGGGTTCTAGTGGCTTTGACGACTATCCAACCATGACGCAGAACAATGAACAATTGATGATGAACGTGCGAACGGAGCTAGGCAGTTTCCCTTCGCCCGTCCAAGCAAACTACGACCGCGCCAGAGAGGCTTTGACTGGTAGGTTGGCAGACGACAAGCTTGACGATTGGGCGCAGATGGGCTTGACCATCTCGAAGCGAACTGTCCGCTCATGGGAGGCAGGAGCCGAGCTTTTCAATGCTTCGCCACGTGTCCAACGTCATCTCCCAGCCGGTCAATTCATCAGTTGGGTCCGAATCGGCGACCAATTGTGCACCGCATCTCCAAGCTTAGCTGTAGCTTTCTTCCGAGCCAGCCCCGAAGCGATCGAACGACTGCGACCGCGCTATATCGGCGATTGGGCGCAGTCTTGCAGGTCCCTGTACCGCGGTACGTGGAAGTCGTCGGCTCTGGCTTGCAAGCTTTTCGAAGCCACTCCGCAACTGCTGGAATCGCTGTCATTCGATGAGTTGCGACGTTTCGCAGAGTTCTTGGAAGAGGTTTCGCACCGCTCTTACGACATGGCCGGAGACGCACTCGATAAAGGTGCTGATCTTTTCCCCAAGCTCGGCCGAGATGCCGGCGCGTTCATCGGACTGTCCAACACCGTGGCGAAAAACTCTTGGCGTCACGTCCAACCAATGTTCGACGCTGCTCAGTACTCTCTAGTCGAGATGCCGCGGGAGCAACGATCGAGCTTCATAGCATTGGTCAACCGCTTGTCGACAAAAGAAGGGGTAGATCCTTCGCGGGTCATCCGCGACGGGGCTCGCGCATTAAGCGGCGTGGGCCACGAGTGGCGCGACACGTTGATCGACCTTACACACCGAATCGCCTCCGAAGGCTCACCAGAGGCTTCATCGGCATTCCTAACTACAGGCCCGCGCGTCCTCGAACGCGTTACCTTCCCGCAACTCATCGAGTGGCACGGACGCGGAATGCAGGTCAACGCAGAGAAACCCGATGCTGCCGAAGCCTATTTCAAAAACGAATCGGCATTGTCGCACGAGGTGCTCGACGCTCTGTCTTCCAGCGTCGAACTCGATCGTGTGCGAGAGATCATCCGCATGTACTGCCGCATGTTGGCAGGGCAGGAGATTGAGGTTCAAGCCGCGCAACAGCTTGTCGATAAGAACATCGGGTGGTTCCAAGGCGAGTTACCGACCACCGAGGGCACCACCATCTACCTGCCCAAGGTGATCAACCGCCATCCGAGCAAAGACCGTAACTTCGCCTTCTTCAAGGTCATCTCCACGCATCAGACCGGCCACATCGAATTCGGTTCGTTCCGCTTCAGCTTCGAACGCCCCTCTACGATGTTCACGGACATCCGCCCCGAACTAACGAGCACCAACGGCAACGCGCTCGAATCCGTTTCCAGCGAGATCGCTGAGAGAGAGCCTTCAACCGACGTAACCGATTCGAACGGCGCGGCAATCGAGCCCGAATCGGATGATCACGTCACGATCCCGATGAGCCGCTTCTTCGATCTATTCCCGGATCGCAAATTGAGCAATGATGTCTTCACGATCTTCGAAAGCACCCGTGTCGACGCGAAAGTGATGGACGCTTACCGCGGCCTCGCGGTCAGTTTCCAAGCGGTCCAAGAAGACGCCTTGGGTTCACGACCCGACATGACCGAGTTGCCAGCACGCGAGGCACTCGTTGAATTCATGATCCGCATCAGCCTCGGACAAAACGCTAACCTTATCGCCCCTAAGCGACACATGGAAGTGGCGAGAAAGCTCCGCCGACTCGTGCGCCTGATGCAGAACGAACCAGCGTTGGTAGAGGATGCCGC
>VXTA01000165.1 GCA_009837685.1 Chloroflexota bacterium
AATGTCAGCATCTCACACTTTCCAGACCAAAACTTGCCGAACAACCACGACGTGGGCGAGTTGAACGCACCGAGACATTTAACAACGAGCTGTTTGAACGCCTGCGACAGCTCCGACTCAGCATTGCGCGAGAGCTTGAGGTTCCGGCGTTCGTGGTTTTCAACGACGCCGCTCTCAGAGATATGGCGCAACGCGTGCCGCGCAACCGTGAAGAATTCGGACGTATTTCAGGAGTCGGCACAGTCAAGTTGCAACAGTTTGGCGATAGATTCTTGGCCGAGATTCAGCAATACCTGAAAGAAAATCCCAATACGACCAAAGTTGAACGGTCATCCTACGCTAATCGCTCCCGGCCCAGCCAAAGACGGGCTGTCAATCGCGATGGTTCAACATACTCGCAGACACGGGAATTGCTGAACCAAGGCATGTCAGCAAGCCAGGTCGCACACCGACGCGGATTGTCGGTCGGCACTATCATCAGCCACGTCGAGATGATGGTTTCGAACGGGATCGAGGTTGAATTGGAGCCATCGTTGCCCAGAACGGATCGTAAAGTGGTAATCGAGGCAGCGTTCGATCAAGCAGGTGGTCCAGAGGCAAAGCTATCAAGCGTATATGAGAGCGTTACAGAAGACATCACCTACGAGGACATACGCATCGTTAGAGCGCATCTGACGCAGTCAAATGGAAGTCCGCACTGAGCAAGGCGGATACAGGAGGCTTAAATGTGCCGCAGCATCAAAGTTCTAAGAGAACGCGACATCCCCGCCAGCGATGACGAGATCTCAGCGGCCGCATTGCAGTATGTCCGCAAGATCAGCGGGTATAGAGCCCCATCGCGGGCAAACCAAGAAGCATTCAACGCAGCTGTCGATGAAATCACCTTCGCATCAAAGCGATTGTTGACTTCGTTGCGATACGGTGCCAGAGTCTGAGAGTTGATTGCTATGACTGATGACGCACAACCCCGCAGGGGCGACACATTAGTGATCGTTGGCACGCGCAAGGGCGCGTTCATCTTCTCGAGTGACGAGAATCGCAAGGTATGGGACATGTCGGGCCCTCACTGGGCCGGTTCTGACGTGTTTCACGCCATTTACGACGCTCGAGACGGTGGAAAATTATGGGTCGTCAGGAACGATCCGGTTTTCGGATCCGAGGTCCACCGTAGCGATGACCTAGGAGCAACTTGGTATAGCTCAAAGATAGGTCCGAGTATCACTTCAGACCCAAAAATCAAGGTGAATCGCCTTTGGCACGTCACTCCCGACCCCGTCGATGGGCCCGATTCCGTGTACCTCGGCGCAGAGCCGGCATCGCTGTTCAAGAGCGTTGATGCAGGTGAGACTTGGATGGAGATCGACGGAATCACGAAGCATCCTTCCCGGCATGGTTGGATGGAAGGGTTTGGCGGCATGTGCTTGCACAGCATCCTTCCCGACGCAAGTTCACAAAACCGAATGTTGGTAGGTATATCGGCCGCAGGGGTATTCAGCACGGAGGATGGCGGCGCTAATTGGTCACCTCTCAACCGCGGAGTCCGAGCCGATTTCATGGGGGAACCCTATCCAGAAGTCGGTCAATGTCCCCACAGCTTGGTCTCGCATCCAGCGAACCCGCGCAGACTCTACCAGCAGAACCACTGCGGCGTATACCGCAGCGATGATCGCGGACGCGAGTGGATCGACATAAGCGATGGTTTGTCTTCAAGATTTGGGTTACCGCTGACGGTTCATCCGTTTGACCCTGACACAGTCTACGTCTTGCCTGAGGACAAGGTCGTAGGGGATCAACTCGGTGGCGGTATGCGATTCGTGACCGATGCCAAGTTCCGAGTATTCAGGACGCGTAACGCCGGTCAGGATTGGGAGCCTTTGACGAACGGCTTACCGCAACATAACGCGTATCTACATGCGATGCGCGATGGAATGGCAGCAGACACCCTCGATCCGTGTGGCGTCTACGTCGGCACGAGCACCGGCCAACTCTTCTTCAGCCGGGATGAAGGCGACAACTGGGACCTCCTCGCCGACTACCTACCACCGATCAACTCTGTTGAAACCGCCGTAGTCGTTTAGGCAGTCCCTGGGATAACTCAGCGCTGCCTCAACCGTTGCCGCGCTTCGAATGTTGTAAGTTCTACCATCGCCGCCAGTCCCTCGCCCTTGCCCATTGAAAGCTGGCGACCGAATATGGTGTGAACAATGTCGGGAGGGACGTTCGCAACTTGGTCCAACGGTTGGCCGGACATCGTTTCGTCGAGAATCGCGCCCATGGCTCGTGCGGAGATGCCGAGGGGATTTTCGACGGCATAGTGGTACTTCAATGTGCCGTCGTCTTGATCTTGCGCCCAGACGAATGCTTCAGATTCGCACTTGGGCACTCGGTGATTTTCAGGAAATGGGCGCGTCGCAACTGAGTCCGGGACTTCCGAGAATTCGTCCGACAGTTCAATTAGATACTGAGCGCGCTCAATCCTGTCCAGAGATTCAAGCTCTCCAAGCATCTGCGCCAGCGGACTTGGGATGTTGTCCATCGGTGGTAACGGGTCGAGCCATTTCAAATACGCGGGCACCGATCAATCGGTGCCCGCGCTCAGTTTCGTAGGGTTCTGTGCCTACTTCTCGATCGGGACACCTACGGAGTTGCCCCACTCGGTCCAGCTGCCGTCGTAGTTCTTGACGTCGCTATAGCCAAGCAGGTTGGTAAGAACGAACCATGTGTGGCTTGATCGTTCACCGATGCGGCAGTAGACGATGACGTCGTCGTCAGAGGACAAGCCCGCGTTTCCCTCGTAGATATCCCGCAACGCCGAAGCATCCTTGAAAGTGCCGTCCTCGTTCGCCGCAGATGCCCAAGGGACGTTGGCAGCTCGGGGGATATGCCCACCGCGCAGCGCGCCTTCGTTTGGGTAGTCGGGCATGTGAAGACGTTCGCCGCTGTACTCTTCTGGGCTGCGGACATCGATCATCTTTCTGCCGATGTGTGCCAATACGTCGTCACGGAACGCTCGAACCTTCGAGTCGTCTCGCTCAGGAGCCGAGTAGTTCGCCGCAGATACATCCGGGGCTTCACGAGTAAGTTCGCGGCCTTCGGCTTCCCACTTCATTCGTCCGCCATCCATGATCTTGGCGTTGGTGTGTCCGAACAACTGGAAGATCCACAGCGCGTAGCACGCCCACCAGTTGCTGCGGTCGCCGTAAAGGACGACCGTTGTGTCATTCGAGATGCCTTTCGACGACATCAGGCCGGCAAAACTATCGCGGTCGAGATAGTCGCGGCGAAGCGGGTCGTTTAGATCAGCCGCCCAGTCTATCTCTACGGCGCCCGGGATATGCCCTGAGGGATACAGCAACGGATCCTCGTTCGATTCAACGATCCTTACACCGTCATCGTTACCATGCTTGGCGACCCAATCGGTCGACACGAGTGCGTCGGAGTTGGCGTAGCCCCTTGAGTTGATTTCAGACATTGTTTCTTGCTCCTGAATGGACTTTTGTGCGGATCATTCACTGCATACGTCAGAGCCTGCATTTGGCTCGGTAGTCACGCTCACAACCGCGCACGAGTTTGGTTTAGTTCGCTCTTGCTTGATTCTATGCTAAAGAGGTTTGCGAAGTTTACGAACGCCAAGCCGCGACCAATAGCGCGTAACTGCGTCAACGAGGGACAGTGGCAGAAACAACCACGGAGCCTAAACGATCGAGATCGGTCCGACGGAACCGTTTCTCGATCGTTTCTCTCATTCCTACGGTCTATGCGCCAGCCTTCCTGCTAGCCGTCGGTCAAGGCGTGTTGATACCGGTGCTGCCGGTCTTCGCAAAGGACGAGTTTCTCGCGACCGAGGCGCTAATCGGTCTCGCAGTCGGAGCCAAGCATCTCGGTACTTTGGCATTCGACGTCCCAGCAGGGATTCTAGTTTCACGATTTGGCATGTGGCGGACGATGCTGGTCGGCATCCTGCTATTCGCGGTTGCCGCGGTCGCAGCGGCCAATAGTCCGAACTTCGGTTTACTATTCATATCGAGATTCGCTGCGGGAGCGAGCTTCGCGTTCTGGATGATCTCGCGGCATGCCTTCATCGCCGGGGCGGTACCAACGCGACACAGAGGCAAAGCTCTGTCCCTATATGGCGGAGTAGGTCGCATCGCCGCCATCATCGGCCCGATTTTAGGTGGAGTTCTGGCCGAGTACGTCGATATCCGAGCGCCGTTTTACGTGCAGGCGGTTATAGCAGTTATGACGGGAATTTTAGTTCTCTACGCCATGAAAAGATCTGGTGGTGACAGTGTCGACCCTCAGGGCCATCGCAACGTAGTGGCGAGCATCGGATCTACCATGGTGCTGCACCGTAAAGACTTTATGACCGCCGGATTAGTCGCTGTCATCCTGCAATTCATCCGGGCCGCTCGCGAGTTCCTTATACCTGTCTGGGGCGACGAAATGGGGCTCAAGACCGACCAGATCGGCTATGTGGCGAGTGTCTCGTACGCCGTGGACTCGACGATGTTCCCGAT